>WFYK01000183.1 GCA_015490105.1 Aquificaceae bacterium
GCGTGAGACACCCGATGCACGTAGTGGAGGCGGCACTCATAGGTGCGGATATATGCACCATGCCCTTCTCCGTTATGGAAAAGCTCTTCAAACATCCTCTTACCGATAAAGGCATAGAACTGTTCCTGAAGGACTGGGAGAAGGTTCCCGATAAGCCCTTCTGATGGTGATTCCGAAAAAGCGGGTAGAGCTTTCGAAACTTCACACTTTACAGAGGTTATTTAGAAAAACTTCTCTCAACACTGTCTGTGAAGAGTCCCGATGTCCTAACATCTCCGAGTGCTTTTCTAAAGGGACAGCGACCTTTATGATCCTCGGCGACAGGTGCACCCGCGGTTGCACTTTCTGTAATGTCAAGAGAAGACCTCTCAGCCCCCCCGATCCTCAAGAACCTTTCCGGTTGCTGGAGGCGGTCAAAACACTGAGGCTAAAGTATGTAGTTGTAACCTCCGTAACGAGGGATGATCTTCCCGACGGAGGTGCGGATCATTTTGCAAGAACCGTCAGGGTCTTGAAGGGATCCTTACCTCGGATAAAAGTGGAGGTTCTAATTCCTGACTTCAGAGGGAAGGTAGAATCTCTCGAAAAGGTTCTAAAGAGCGAACCCGACGTTCTGGCTCACAATGTGGAAACTGTAAAAAGACTCTATCCCAAGGTAAGGATAGGTTCGAACTACGATCGAAGCCTTGAAATCCTTAGAATTACGAAGGAGATCAAGCGTGGCGTTATTACAAAATCCGCGCTTATTTTGGGCTTTGGAGAAACTTGGGACGAGATACTGAGGACCTTAGAGGATCTGAGGCGAGTTGACTGTGACGTAGTAACTATAGGTCAATACTTTGCTCCTTCTTTGAAGCACCACCCTGTAGTTAAGTATTACTCGGAGGAGGAGTTTGAGCACATAAAGGAAGTTGCCTACGATATGGGTTTTAAGTTCGTAGCGAGCGGACCTTTCGTCAGAAGCTCCTACAAAGCGGAAACCGCTTTTGATATAATTGCGGGCTATGATTGACCTCAAGGGCAAGATAGCTCTGGTTACCGGATCCACACGGGGAATAGGCAAAGCTACCGCCCTAAAACTTGCCCAAGCGGGTGCTAACGTAGTAGTAACGGGCAGAAGTTTAGAGAGGGCTTCTGAAGTAGCTAAGGAAATAGAGGAACAAACGGGTGTAAAAGTAATAGGTGTGGAGTTGGACGTAGGAAACCCCGATTCTGTAGAGAAGGCTGTATCAAAAGTGAACGAAGAACTTGGACCTGTGGACATACTTGTGAATAACGCGGGTATAACGAGGGATACCCTCTTTCTTAGGATGAAGCTCCAAGACTGGGAGGAGGTTTTGAAAGTAAACCTCACGGGAACTTTCTTGATGACGCAAGCTTGCATTAAGGGAATGATAAAAAAACGCTGGGGAAGGATAGTGAACCTCTCTTCTGTGGTGGGTTTCACGGGAAACGTCGGGCAGGCTAACTACTCGTCCACCAAAGCGGGGATAGTAGGCTTTACGAAAACCTTAGCCAAAGAACTCGCTTCGAGAAACATAACCGTCAACGCGGTGGCTCCCGGTTTCATAGAAACAGACATGACGGAAGTTCTCTCCGATGAGATAAAGGAAAACTACAAAAAGCAAATACCTATGGGGAGGTTCGGGAAACCCGAAGAAGTGGCTAACGTAATTCTATTTCTTGTTTCAGATCTTGCCTCTTACATTACCGGTGAGGTCATTCACGTTAACGGTGGGATGTTCTGAAGGAGGAGGTATATGGAAGCGGATCTTGTGATAATCGGTGCGGGAAGCGGTGGTTACGAAGCGGGGATATATGCCTACAGAAGAGGTCTCAGAACCGTTTTAGTAGAACTTGCCCCCGATACCGTTGGGGGAAACTGTCTCAACAAAGGATGTATTCCCTCTAAATACATGCGTCACGGTGCTAAGCTGATCGAGACCTTCTCCTCTATGGAAGGTTGGGGTATAGTCCCTAAAGGATACTCCATAGATTACAAAAAGCTAAAAGAAGGCAGGGACAACACGGTAGTTACCATAAGGGAGAACTTCAAAAAGTTCGCAAAACAGATAAACCTTCCTATAATCTACGGAAGGGGAATAATAAAGGATCCGAACACGGTTTTCGTTGAGGGTGCGGAGGAGACTATAAAGACGAAGTTTATCTTGGTAGCCACCGGGTCTCGACCTGTAGGTGTCGGAAACTTAGTTCCTGACGGCAAATACGTTCTGGATACGGATCAAATATGGGATATAGAAGAGGTTCCGCGTAAAGTTCTGATAGTCGGTGGTGGTGCGGTAGGTGTTGAGTTTGCCTACATCTTTAAGATGTATGGATCGGATGTAGTTCTTGTTGAACTTCAAAGGAGGGTTTTGCCTTCCGATGATATTCCCGAGGACTCCGCAAGGTATCTCGGCAGAAAACTAAAGTCTTTGGGTGTGGACATAAGAACCAAGACGACCGTAGAAAGCTGGGAAAAAACAGAAAGCGGGATAAAGGCTAAGCTCTCTGACGGAACGGAAGTGGAAGCGGACTTTATCTTACTTGCTGTGGGGAGAAGGCCAAACACCTCAAACATAGGTTTAGAGGAAGTCGGAGTAGAAATAGACGAGAAGGGCTTTATAAAGGTAAACGAGTTTTCCCAGACGTCGGTAGAAAACATCTACGCCTGCGGTGATGTTACATCACCTCTGATGCTCGCTCACAAATCTATGTATGAAGGGAAGATAGCGGTAAACCACATGCTCGGAGGAAGGGATTGGAAGAGAAGTGACAGGGTAGTTCCCAAGATTATTTACTCCGCGCTGGAGGTAGCCAGCGTAGGACTCACAGAAGATCAAGCGGAAGATGAGGGATACGAGGTGAAGGTGGGTGTGACCTCTTTCGTTACGAACCCCAAAGCTATGGACGACGGAGAGAATGAAGGGTTCGTAAGGATCGTTGCGGACGAGGAAACTGGGGAGATCCTCGGTTGTCACATAGTGGGTCCTAACGCGGGAGAGCTCATTCACCAAGTCGTTCACATGATAAGGGACTCGAAAGATGTGGAGTTTGCCTCAAAGACAATGTATTCTCATCCTTCCCTTTCGGAAGCGATAGGGCAAAGTGCCTCAGAGATTTACTACGGTCCGATAACGTGGACTAAGCGCTAAGCCCTTTGGGTATTTAGGAAGAGATCCGTGTATATCTTGGAGAGTAGTTCCGTTAGCTCTCCGTTTCCCTCTATCACTTCGAATACAGCGACGTTATCCGAAGATCTGATCAGCTTTCCCTTTATCCCTGCCCGCCTTCCCCCGTAGTAAAGATCTAAGAGACAAACCTCAGAAGAAGGGGACACGGTAACTCTCACGCTAACAGAACTCATGCTCATATCTATGACTTTTCCCTCCGCCTCTTTCTGTCCGCACCTTACATTGGCTTTTACATTGATCAAGCCTTCTACCTTTATTCGCGGAAGTTTCCTTCTGTCTTCGGTAACAAAGTCGAGGGATGCTCTTATCTCCTTTTCCAAATTTTCTTCAACCCTTACTTCCGCTATTAGCCTATTTTTGTCTTCAACAAGAACGTATAGGACATCTCCGCTTTTTAGATTTTCTTTTACTTTTAAGGGAAAGATGTGCCTCAGTCTTAGCTTTTTTTCACCGAGAGGGTAAACTGTAAAGGTAACAGGGATGTAGGAATTTTCAAAAGGGGCGAAAGCCCTATACCCTTCTACCAGCCCGAAACAGCTTCGTAGCTTCTATCACTAAGATACCTCCTCAGCACCTGATAGTAATAGTTTACTTTCACCATCATCATGTGGGTTTCCTTACGCTTTCCTGCCCTGTCGGGATGGAACTGCCTTACCAGTTCCCTGTAACGTTTCCTTAAAGCTTCTTCCGAAAGCTCTTCCA
>WFYK01000184.1 GCA_015490105.1 Aquificaceae bacterium
CATAATCTTGATAGCCAAAGATGATGAAGGACTTAAGAACCTATTCAAGCTTTCAACCTTGGCTTACAAGGAAGGCTTCTACTACAAGCCGAGGATAGATTACGAACTTTTAGAAAAATACGGAAGAGGTCTCATAGCTCTGACCGCCTGTCTGAAGGGGATACCCACCTACTACGCCTCCATAAACGAGGTTAAAAAGGCTGAGGAGTGGGTGAAAAAGCTAAAGGATATCTTCGGGGAAGATCTATACCTTGAACTTCAAGCAAACGATCTGCCCGAACAGGAGGTGGCAAACAGAAATCTCATAGAGATCGCTAAGAAATACGATGTGAAACTTATCGCAACAAACGACTCCCACTACTTGAACCCGGAAGATAGAGACGCCCATACGGTATTGATGGCTATTCAGATGAAGAAAACCATCCACGAGATAACCAAGGGGGGTTTTAGGTGTGCTAACGAAGGGCTCCACTTTGCCGGTCCCCAGGAGATGTGGAAAAAGTTTGAGGGGAAGTTCGACGGTTGGGAGGAAGCCCTTTTAAATACTCTGGAAGTTGCGGAAAAAACCGCGGATAACTTCAGCGTTTTCGATCAAAAGGGTTACCTGCTTCCCCACTACGATGTTCCTAAGGATACTACTTTAGAGGATCACCTGAGGGACCTTGCCATAAAAGGCTTGAAACAGCGTATAGAAAGAGGGCAAGCGAAAGATACGAAAGAATACTGGGATAGACTCGAATACGAGCTTGACGTTATAAACCGAATGGGTTTTGCAGGGTACTTCCTTATAGTGCAGGATTTCATCAACTGGGCCAAGTCTAAGAACATACCTGTGGGCCCGGGGAGGGGATCCGCGGCTGGTTCGCTGGTTGCCTATGCGGTGGGCATAACCGATGTGGATCCTATAAAGCACGGTCTTCTCTTTGAAAGATTCTTAAACCCGGAAAGGGTGTCCATGCCCGACATAGACGTGGACTTCTGCCAAGAGAAGCGCGATGAGGTAATAAACTACGTCAGAGAAAAATACGGCAAAGAAAACGTTGCCCAGATAATCACCTACAACGTTATGAAAGCTAAGCAAACCCTGAGGGATGTTGCCCGCGCCATGGGAATTCCTTACTCGACCGCGGATCAAATGGCAAAGTTGATACCTCAAGGGGACGTTCAGGGAACTTGGCTTTCCTTGGAAGAGATGTATTCAACCCCTCTGGAGGTCTTAAAAGAGCGCTACGGAGACCACCGTGTGGACATAGAGGAGAACGTTCAGAAGTTCAGAAAGATATGCTCTGAAAATCCCGAAATAGACAGGCTCGTAAAGATAGCTTTGAAACTCGAAGGTCTTACAAGACACACCTCCCTTCACGCAGCGGGTGTAGTTATAGCCCCACAACCGCTTCAAGATCTCATCCCACTCTACTATGACCGCGACGGTGCGGTGGCGACCCAGTTTGATATGACCAAGCTCGAAGAGTTGGGTCTGCTGAAGATGGACTTTCTCGGATTAAAGACCCTTACCGAGCTCAAACTTATGCGGGATCTCGTAAAAGAACGCCACCGCGTAGAAGTGGACTTTCTCTCCCTCCCTATGAACGATCCGAAGGTGTTTAAACTCCTTCAAGAAGGAAACACCACGGGAGTCTTTCAGCTCGAGAGCCGGGGCATGAAGGAACTCTTAAAGAGATTAAAACCTGACTCCTTCGACGACATAGTTGCGGTTCTCGCCCTCTACAGACCCGGTCCGCTAAAGAGCGGGCTCGTAGATCGGTATATAAACAGAAAGCACGGCAAGGAGGAGATCGAATACCCGTTCCCTGAGCTTGAGCCCGTTTTGAAGGAAACTTACGGCGTTATCATTTACCAGGAGCAGGTTATGAAAATGTCCCAAATCCTTGCGGGATTCACCCCAGGAGAGGCGGACACCCTGCGAAAGGCTATAGGAAAGAAAAAGAAGGATCTGATGGAACAGATGAGAGAGAAATTTATAAGAGGCGCGGTGGAGAGAGGTTATCCTGAGGATAAGATAGTAAAGCTTTGGGAAGATATAGAGAAGTTTGCTTCTTACTCTTTCAACAAGTCTCACTCTGTAGCTTACGGATACATATCCTACTGGACCGCTTATATGAAAGCCCATTACCCTGAAGAGTTCTTTGCGGTAAAGCTGACCACTGAAAAAAACGACAACAAGTTTCTTAACCTCATAAAGGACGCTAAGGTAATGGGCTTTCAAATATTGCCCCCCGATATAAACAAGAGTGACGTGGGCTTTAAAATAGAAGGCCGGAAGAAGATAAGGTTCGGCATAGGTAGGATAAAAGG
>WFYK01000185.1 GCA_015490105.1 Aquificaceae bacterium
AACGTGGACAAGGACAAGAGGTATTCCGCCTTTACGAGGGCTTTGTATGAGATGGCAAGCTCAGGGCTTGTGAACTTGGACTTTGACGACGACGGGTATGTGGAGATAAAGGAGCTAATAAAACCTTTGACCAAGTGAGTTAGGAAGGTATCCGCGGATGGGAAGCAGACACCGGACGTGTGGGGACCCAAGGACTTTGAGATATTCCCGGTGGAGTGAGGTTAGTATTTCAACGCGTATGAGCAGGGCAGACTCTCGTATAGGGCTTTGAGAAGATTAGTGCAAGTTCTTTCGTCCGAAGACTCTAACTCCAGTAAGGGTTTCCCGAAGAGGCGATACTTTTTGTCATAATACTCTTCTATTAGGAACCTTACAACTTCAGGATATTTTCCCTTTTCAAAGAGATCCATAGCGTGTTCAAACTTCTGAGGGCCTAAGTATTTCTTAATTTTAAAGAGGGCCTTTTTAGCTTCTTCCTGCCAACCTTCGCGGGAAGTGTATTCTTCGAGGATATTTTTTACCCGCACTTCTATAGGCGCTATAAGTTCTACATAGAGGCCTTGCATCTTTCTTTGCCAAATGGATTCAGGGATATACAAGTTCCCTATTCTCCTGCTTTCGTCTTCAACAAAGACCCAAGGGGAGTGAATCCGCTTGAGCTCCTCATATAATAAAGCATCAAACATCTTCTGTGATACCTTTTTGCTTATTCCTACAGATCCGAAAACGGAACCCCTGTCTTGAGCTAAACCCTCGAGGTCCAAAACGGGCAGGCCTTCTTTTTTTAGCAGGCGCAGTATTTTCGTTTTCCCTACACCCGTCCTTCCGGTTATGACTACGAAGTTGATCTCTTGGGCCATCCTGTCTATTTCCTTCAGGATGTAGCGTCTGTAAGATCTGTAGCCTCCCTTCAGACGGTATAGTTTCAATCCAAGTTTACCCATAAACTCACATACACCTTTGCTCCTGAGACCTCCCCTCCAGCAGTAGACGACCACATTTTTGTGTTTCTCTTTCAAAGCTTTGAAGGTTTCGTAGAACTTTTGAAGTTTGCCTACCGCTATGTCGTATCCGATCTCCTTCGCTTTGTCTTCTCCGAGGGTTCTGTAGATCAACCCTATCAGCTTCTTTTCTTCGTTTTCAAAGAGGGGAACGTTTACCGCACCGGGGATGTGAAACTCTTCAAACTCCTGCGGACTTCTTACATCGACGAAAACAACGTCCTCGAGGTTTAGAGCCTCCCAAGGTTCCAGATCAACGTAGCTCACATTACCTCCACCCAAACGCCTTTCAGATAAAGTGTGTTGGGCATCTGAAGTATCCAAGGATGATCCTTATCTTGATAGGTTTTGGCTATAACCCTTACCTGCCTCCTCACGTCGTAAGAGGCCTCCCTGAGAACGTTAAGGAGGTGTTCTTCCGTAATGTGAAAGGAGCAAGAGAATATGGCCATGTATCCTCCCCTCTTGGTAAGTTTGAGTCCCCTGACACAAAGTTCCTTATATCCTCTCAAGGCGTTGGGAACAGAATGCCTGTTTTTAGCAAAGGAAGGAGGATCTATGACTACGACGTCAAACCTCTCACCCTTTCTATCTAACTCTCTCAGAAAGTCAAAGGCGTTGGCCTTAACCCATTCTATGTTGGACAGGCCGTTGATCTGAGCGTTCCTTTCACCTACTTTGAGAGCGGGTTCTGAAATATCCACCGCAACAACCCTCTTTGCTCCCATCTTGGCCATGTTCAGGGCAAAGCCCCCCGTGTGGCAGAATACATCCAAGCAAACATCTTCCGGTTCCACAAGGCTTCTGACAAACTTCCTCGCGTATCTCTGATCAAGGAAAAAGCCCGTCTTCTGCCCTTCGGGAATGTTTATCAAGAACTTAAGGTCGTGTTCCCATATGAGTATCTCTTCAGGGACTTCGCCGTATAAGGTCCCCTCTGAAGCTTCTATCCCCTCTACTTTGAGGGCGGTTTGGTTAACTTTCTCGTAAATGCCTTTTGGATTTAGAACTTCAACGAGGGTTTTAACCACCGTATCTTTAAAGCGATACATCCCATAGGTGGTAAATTCCACCGCTACATACTCACCGTATACGTCCACTATAAGGCCCGGAAGCAGATCTCCCTCCGAGTGAACGAGCCTGAAGGCGTTACTGTTTATATAGAGGCGCTTTCTGTAGTCGTAGGCTTCTTTTATGCGGTCTTTTATCAGCTGTTCGTTTACGGGTCTTTCCTTATCGAAGGAGATGATCCTCACCGCTATGCTAACTTCCGGGTTTATATAGCCGTAACCGAGGAACCTTCCTCCGAAGTCCCTAACCACTACCAACTCTCCCTTCTTGGGTTTTCTGGAGAAAGAGGCAATCTCAGGCCTGTAGATCCACGGGAAGAAACCCCTTATCCTGTCCTCCACTCCGGGCTTAACCCTGATCTGAAGCATTGTGTATATTATTAAGCATGGAAGGGGTAAAAGTTGACAGGGAACTTGACATAAGGGGTGAGGTTTGCCCCTTTACCTTTGTAAAGAGTAAACTTGTCCTTGAGGAGATGGAAGAGGGACAGGTTTTGAGAGTTATCATAGATTACGAGCCCTCCGCGGAAAATGTCCCTAAAAGCATGAGGGAGGAAGGTCAAGAGGTAATAGCGGTAAACAAGATAGGAGATAACCTCTGGGAGATCTTGGTAAGAAAGAAAAAATGAGGATACTTCTCGTTATAACGAGCGTTCCCTTTGCGAAAGACTTTAACACCGTTAAAAACCTGATCCTCAAGTTTCTCAGTGCGGGGGATAAAGTCAGCGTTTTCCTTTCGGGGAACGGGGTTTATTACCTTCTGAGGGAAGAGGTTGCGGAGCTGGTGGAGAAAGGTCTTGAGGTTTCCTTTTGCTCCCACTCCGCCCACCAGAGGGGTGTAAAAGAGGTGCCCCCTTGGGCACAGAGCAGTTCTACTTATAATCTCTCCAAGCAACTGGGAGAGTTTGATAAGGTTATAGTGTTTAACTGAAAAGCCATGAAGGTGGTATTTATCCTAAAAGGAGATCCTTTCTCTTGGAAAGCTCACGAGGCCTTGAGGGTAGCTGTAGCGGTGGGTATAAACCACGAAGTGGACTTTGTATTCATAAGGGACGGCGTTTACGCTATAACCGACTGGTCTCAGGAAGACTTAGGAGTGGAACCTTTTGATAAGTTTTACGAAACTATGGAGATGGTAAATGTTCGCCTCATAGCGGAGGATGCTTCCCTTCAGGAGAGAGGTTTAAAGGAGTCTGATCTTCCCGAAGGAACGGTTATTATGTCCGCGGAAGAGATAAGGGATCTTATAGCTCAGGCGGAGGCGGTTTTTGCATGGTAAACACCTTATGGCTCGTAAGGAAGCTGGGAGACTTTTCTTCAGAACTTCTCTCAGAAGGGGACGTGGTAATTCTCATACAGGACGGCGTTCTTAGGTGGCCTACCCGTAAGGGTTGGTTTGTTTGTAAGGAAGATGCTCTTGCAAGGGGCATTAAAGTCCCCCAAGAGTGTATGAAGAGCTACGATGACATAGTTCAACTTATAAAAGAGGCCAAACGCGTCGTAGTCTGGTAGATTCTCCCTTTGGCACGCTCCTTGCTATCTACTTTTTAGCATGGCGGAGATCCTTGCGGTTATCAGGAAGGAAAAGTCCTACGATCTGAGGAAAGCTCTTCTTGAAGAGGGTATCCCCTTCGTCTCTTGGACGGTCAAGGGAAGGGGAAAAGAGGGAGGTTTGAGATACAAAGGGCTAATAAGGGAAAAGGTTTTAATGCCCTTCCTTCCCAAGAGGGCTTTTGCCGTATTTCCCGAAGAAGGAGAGGTTCAGAAGGTCGTTGACCTTATTTTGGAAAAAGCCCACACGGGCGCTTACGGAGACGGAAAGATCTTTCTCTTTTCGGAGGAGGTAAGCGATATGAAGCTCATAAAGGCTGTCATCAGACCCGAAAAGGTCTACGATGTTGCAAAAGCTCTTGAGAAAAAGGGTTTTAAGGCTATGACCATGTGGGACGTTGTAGGAAGGGGAAAGGAGGGGGGCGTGGTGGTCGGAGAGACCGCTTACGATGAGCTTGCCAAGACCATGATCATGATAGCGGTCAAAGATGAAGACGTTGACAAAGTTGTAGCTACGATTACAAAATCCGCACACACCGGTGCCTACGGGGACGGAAAGATTTTTGTTTGTAACCTCTCCAAGGTCTGGACCATAAGGACCAAGGAGGAAGGTCTGTGAGGATCCTGAGTGAGATCCTTACCGCGGTAAAGAAGGGAAATCCTAAAGCCCTCTTTGCGAGCTTTATCTACTTTGATCACTCCTTCAGCATCTGGCTTCTCTTGGGAGCTTTGGGACCCTTCATAGCGGAGGCCTTCAACCTTTCAGGTGCTCAAAAGGGTTTCATGGTTGCAATCCCGGTAATATCCGCTGCTATCTTCAGGCTCAACTTCGGACACATGTTCCAATACATAAACGGAAAATACATAGCTATTTTGGGTATAGCTCTGTCTTTGGTTCCACACCTTTATATGATCCTTAGGGGCTACAGGATCAGCTACGATGACCTCCTTTGGATGGGTGTTTTTCTCGGAGTTGCAGGGGCAAGCTTTGCCATAGCCCTTCCGATGGCGGGTAGCAACTACCCAAAGGAGGTTCAGGGGCTCGTTCTCGGGCTTGCGGCAGCGGGGAACATAGGCGCGGTTTTAGACGGTATCCTCTTTCCGCCCGTGGCCAGAATAATAGGTTGGGAACATACCTTCGTCCTTTCGGGAATCCTGCTTCTTATAGCTTTAGTGTTCGTGGTTCTCTGGGCAAGTGATAAGACCAAAAAGAACGAAGGGAACAAACTCTATCCGGTTCTTGCCTTCTTCGCCACCGTAGCCTTTATGGTGGTCCTTGCCCTCAGCTTTCAAAAGGGCTGGTTCGGAATAACGGGGAACGCGGGCAAACTCCTGATCCCCATTTTGGGTTCGGTTTTTGCCATAGCTCTGATGCCCCTTGCCTTTAAGAAGGTCTTTCTTGAGAGGGACACTTGGGTTCTTATGCTCGCTTACTCCATAACCTTCGGTGGGTTTGTTGGAATGTCCTCCTACATAGCGATGCTCCTCAGAGATGTCTACAGCGTTTCAAAGGTCGAAGCTGGGGCTTTGATGTCCCTCTTTGCCTTTACGGGAGCCATGATAAGACCCTTAGGGGGGCACATAGCGGACAAGGTGAGCGGTGCGACCGCCCTTATTTACTTCCTCGGCGGTATAGCCCTTGTGAACTTCCTCTTTGCCCTCTTTACTCCTCCCCTCCTTTTGGGGATACTGATGTTCTTAGCCCTTTACATCTTCTACGGGCTCGGAAACGGAGCGATCTTTCAGCTGGTTCCCCACAGGTGGCCCTACCAAACTGGCTTGATGACCGGAATAATCGGCGCTGCTGGAGGAATAGGAGGGTTTTATCTTCCTACGGTAAACGGTATCGTCTTTGAGGCAACAGGTGCCTACAACCTCGCCTTTGCTCTTTTTGGAGCGATAGCTGTCCTCTGCCTGATAATCGTCAAGATCCTTCACGCCAAGTGGATGGAGTGGGCTTACGTGAGATACGACTACGAGAAAGAGAAACTCGTGGGAATAGATCCCAAGAGCGGAAGGGTAGTTATGGAGATAGCGGGCTAAAAGCTTATAATGAATTTCAATGTCGCTAAAGCACGACGTAATAAACCTGCTTCCCGTCGCTGTCTACAGAGCCCGATACAGAGTCTCTGAACACACGATAAAGGTAGAAGAGGTTGAGTTCTTCAACGATGCGGTTCAAGCTTTAACAGGTTGGAGCAAAGAAGAGCTTGAAAATAATCCCCAACTGATAATAGAGAGTATCCACGAGGAGGACAGGGAAAGGATCTTCTCCGCCTGTAAGAGGTTTTCTAAAGGGGTTAGCGAACACATTACGAGAAGTTTCAGGTTCAAGAGGAAAGACGGGAAGTTCGTATACCTCCTCGACAGTATGAACCTTGTGGGAAAAGAAGATGACTGCGTTATAGAGATAGTGGGGGTTTGGGAGGATATATCCCGCCAGCAGGAATACTACGAGGTCTTCCAAGCCATAGAGAACGCACCTTCGGTGGGCATGGTCATATATCAGGAGAGGATAGTTTACGCAAACAACGCTGCGACGGAGATCCTCGGATATTCAAAAGAAGAACTAAAGAAGCTAACCGCTTACGACATAGTAATCCCGGATCTGAGGGAAAAGATACGTGAAATCGTCCAAAGACGTTTGAAGGGTGAGAAGTTTGACCGAATATACGTGGAGCTTCCCATAAAAACAAAAGAGGGTGCGATCAAGTATTTGATCGTATTTACGAAAACCGTCTACTGGGGAGGAAGACCCGCGGGTCTTGTAATATTTACCGACAACACCAAAACCAAAAAATACCACGACCTTTTTAGGG
>WFYK01000186.1 GCA_015490105.1 Aquificaceae bacterium
GCCGAAGATCGCTCTCCTTTCCGCATAGGGCAAACCTGCCGTCCTTTTCAAAAACAGAAACACAGCTCTTCCTTGCGCTCAGATATATAGGCTCCGGGTTTCCGGAAAACTCAAAGTATAGGCACAGACCTACACCCTCGTAGGCTCTCTCTTCTGCCTCTTTGAAGAAAACGCCTACACGCTCCTTCAGAAACTTATAGAAAAGCTCCCTTGAGGAAAAACGTTTTATTAGCATGATACTAAAGTTTAACTTTTTCAGGAGGATTTCATATCTTTGAGCAGTGCCAGCTCCCTCTTGATTATGTATTTTCCTATTACATCCTCCGCTACAACGTCGGGTTCAAAGTGAATACCCACCCTGCTTACGTTGGTATGAGGTTTTATATACTCTATTTCCCCTATAAGCTTGAGCCTTTTGCCCGAAAGTTTAAACTCAATCTTTACCGTGTCACCTTTGGAGATACCTTCCGTGCTTTCAAGGTAAACTCCCAAGCCCTCAAGGGAGATGTCGGCAAGGGTTCCTACAAGCTCGGTGCCGTCCTTTGAAAGCTTTACTTTAATCTCTTCTTCGGGAACTACCCTCAGATGCTTTCTCTTTTCCTTGGAGATCCACTTAAATCCCCTTACAGAAAGGGCAACTATACCGTTCTTTTTGTCTTTAACTATTCCCACTATCGGGAAGGGTATGTAAGAACCCTTAAGGTAAACGGTGGCTCCGAGGGAGTAAGCTTGAGAATTCTCCGTGTGCAGTGTGGCTCCGAGGTCGTCAACCTCCACCAGATAGGCAGAGGTGTCCGCAAAGCTCCCCTTATAGTCCGTGTAAGCTATAAGTCTGACTTTACCCTCTTTTAGGAGGGTCTTTAGAAACTCAAGGGCTACTTCCCTGTCTTTGCTTTTGCTTTCAAGATCTTTTTTCTTTATCGCCTTCTCAAGGGATCTTATATAGTCCACGTTCGCCTTTTCCGCAGTTTGAACGTAGATGTCCACAAGGTCAATAAAGAGCTTTAACCTCCTGTAAGGGAGCATATTCTTAGAGAGGAAGTCCATGTAAGCCTTGGTCATACAAAGTAGGGCTTCAACAAGGGCAGGTTTTGGATCCATCTTTACCTGAAGCAAGGCAAGGCAAAGGTCGTAAAGTTCCTTTCGTGGATCAAGCCTCATGGAGAACATAAGGGCGTAAAGCCTTGACATCAGGGTGTTTAAAAGGGGAGAGTTTTTCGTCTTAGGATACAGGGACACAAATTTTTGCGAAAAGGTCTTTTTAAAGTCCCCCTTGTATTCCCTGAAAAACCTAAAGTCCTGCTCAAGCTCCCTGTAGATTTCCTTCAGTTCCATCAATATTTAACTATACTAAAGTTTTGCATGATATGAGTTGCCTCTTATCAAGTTTTGAAGCATGAACAAAACAAGCCTGTCGTCTGGAATGTGGTGGTGAAGTTGAGAACAAAAGAGGACGATTTCAGAGCTATAATGGGTAAGGATAATGCTAAAGTTCATAGAATATGAGGGGAACCCTATTCTCGTTCCCGAATACCCGTGGGAGGGTAAAAGCGTTTACCTATATGGGTCAGTTATAAACCTCGGTGATAAGCTCAGAATGTATTATCAGAGCTACGCTGACGGAATAGGGTTCTTTGTTTGCGTTGCGGAGTCAGAGGACGGGATAAATTGGGAAAAACCGCTCTTTAGACCTCTAGGAGAGTCCGTTCCTAAGCTCTACCCTACTGTTGAAGTGGAAGGAAAAATTCAGGACTTCTACAGGAAAACCCAAAACCTTGAGTGTATGTCCAACGTTGTCCTTGACTATCACATACCTTCGGTTATCTACAAACCCGAGGACGAATATCCTTTCAAGATCTTCGGATACACATCCAAGGGATATTGTGTTGCCTTTTCAAAGGACGGGCTTCATTTTGAAGAATACAATGGGAACCCCGTAATACCTTTAAAAAAATACCCTAACAGAAAGACTAAAAAGGTGTGGTTCAGCGATGTTGCCCCAGTCTTTTATGACAAAAAGAAGAAAATTTACAGAGCTATGGTAAAAACCTACAAGATAGACTCCCAAGGGAGAACCAGAAGGTGCGTGGGAATGTCCACAAGCAAAGACTTTATCCGCTGGACTAGACCCAGAACTATATGGGTCCCTTCTGAGGAGGAAGACAGACTTGCTCAGGAAAAAGGTTTTAAATGGGCGGACTTTTACGGGCTTTGTCCTTTCAATTGGGAAGGTTACTATCTGGGGTTTTTGTGGCTCTTCTTCATAGATTACGAGATTCCCAAAGGTACACACGAAGGGCAGATAGAGGTATACCTTGCATACAGTAAGGACTGTATTCATTGGGAGAGAGTCTCAGACGAGCCGCTTATACGTACGGAAGGATGGAAAAGGGGGATGGTTTTTACTGCTAATAATCCCACCGAGTGGAAAGGGGATATGCTTCTGTACATAGGAGGTGCTAATTTTACACACGGTTTTTCTGAAGAAAACAATATGCACTCTTGTGAAGAATGCGTAATCGCAATAGGGACTGGCTATCTAAAATAGCCCTCGGTACAGTCCAGTTCGGTTTAGATTACGGAATAGCTAACAAGAGAGGCAAGGTTCCAAAGGAAGAGGTTTTCAGGATTCTTGACACAGCTTTGGATAAAGGTATAGATACCCTTGATACTGCAAGATCTTATGGAGATGCAGAGAAGGTTATCGGGGAGTTCCCTAAGGTGAACCGCTTTAAAGTTGTGACCAAATTTTCTGAAAATCCTCAAGAAGAGCTTTTTCAAAGCCTAAAAGCTTTAAGGCAGTCTAAAGTCTATGGACTTCTTGCTCATAAAACGGAGCCTTTTCTACAAAATCCTAACGAATGGAATAAAGTCTTAAGGCTCAAAGAAGAAGGTCTAACCGAGAGGATAGGTTTCTCTTTGTATTTCCCTTGGGAGCTCGAAAGGTTGTGGGAGCTTGATTTTGATATAGTTCAAGTTCCATACAATGTTCTTGATAGGAGATTCGAGAGTTATTTCCAAAAGCTAAAAGAAAAGGGGGTAGAGATACACACAAGGTCAGCGTTTCTGCAGGGACTTTTGCTTATGGATCCAGACAAGCTCAGACCTTTTTTTGAAGATATAAGACCCGTTCTAAGGGATCTAAGAACTCTGAGTAAAAGCTACGGTAAAGACCTTAAAACTCTACTTCTTTGCTTCTGCCTTAGAAACCCTTACGTAGACAAGGTTATTGTTGGTGTAGATAGCTTATCTCAGTTTATCGAGAACGTGTCTATCGACTGTAGTAAAGAGATAGAGGTTCCGAGATACATAGCTGAGGAGAAGTTTTTAGTTCCCTTTATGTGGGAGATTTAAAGAGTTACCGATAGATGCGCCGGAGGACCTCATAGATAAAGCCCAGACGAAGATTAATGCCTATCTACCAGTCATTATCCCAAGAGCTCATGGGGTCGTCCCAACTGTCGTAGGCGTCGTCCCAATCGCTATCGTAGTGGTCACTGTCACACATATCATGGAATATGTTTGTGTCCAAGAAGCAGTAGGTGGGATCGGTGATAAGGTCTTCCTCAGAGGTTGAGTCGCTTTCATGTGAGCCGTTATAGTCTTCATAGAGGAAACCATCGTCATGGATAGGATCGGAAAGGATGCCCTCATCATCATGACTGTCCTCGGTGAAAGGTGTTGCTTGAAAGAGTTTTTTCAGCCACCCTATCATGACTAGACCTCCTTCTCTTTATATATAACGCCTATCTAGAAGATTCCTGACACTACCATTACACTCAGCGGGTCCCTAAGACTCTTTTATAAGCTTTAGGAACTCTTCTCGTGTCCTTATGTCTTTGAGGAATACACCCCTCAGGGCAGAGGTGGTGGTCACGTGACCGGGAGACATAACGCCCCTCATGGACATACACAGGTGCTCTGCCTCTATTACGACTCCCACACCTTTGGGTTCCAGCTCTTTATCCAAAAAGGAGGCTATCTCTTCGGTCAGTTTCTCTTGAACCTGAGGTCGAAGAGCAAATGATCTTACCGCCCTTACCAATTTGGAAAGCCCGCATATTTTCCCGTTAGGTATGTAGGCTATGTGAACCTTTCCGAAAAAGGGAAGTAGGTGGTGTTCGCAGAGAGAGTAAAACCTTATATCTTTAACGAGAACCATCTCGTTGTAGGTTCCGAATTCCTCAAACAGCTTCATGTCAAAGTTTCTCATGCTTTCAAATTCTTCCCACATGCGGGCTACCCTGTCGGGAGTTTCCCTCAGACCTTCTCTGTTAGGATCCTCGCCTATCCCTTCCAGAAGGAGCCTGATTGCTTTCCTTATCTTTTCTTTGTCTACCACAGCTTTCCTCTTCCAAACCGAAGTGCTTTAGCGCACCTCGGTGCCGGGCTATTTATACCCCGCCTGCTCGGGCACCCAAGAACCCGGCTGGCGGCATTTGGGCACCCGCTTACACCTATCCCTGAGTTACAAGATATTAAGATTGTAAAGATGAGGAGAAAAGAGATCATCAAGAAGGGAGAGGAAATCTTTTTGGAACCGAGGTACCTGTAAATCCTAAGTAGATAATGCAGATGGATGGCTCATGTTACCATAAAAGTTAATGGCTGTTAAGGGTAAGCTTTCTCCCAAGGAGAGAAGGGCACTCCTAAAGATACTCACCTACGAAAAAGTCCGTGGAAAACCTATTTACTACAGGAATTACAGAGAAGTCCTCAGAGGACAATTAGAGCCGGAGGCGATTATGGGGAGCAGCGGGATTCAGGCATTTTTAATTAAGGTGCTGGTGGAGTTCTTGCTGAGTATTCTTGACAGAGAGCGATACGAAATCCTCTTTAATGAACTCGGCTTCCTCTATAAAAAAGGCTCCTGGAGGAACTTAGACATAGCTATCTTTGAAAAGGAAAAGGTAAAGCCCTATCTCTTGGAGGATAAGTTGATCCCCGTGGCGCCAAAGATCGCTATAGAGGTAGACACTAAGGCGGATCTTTCAAGATATAGAAGCTTTGAGGAATACGTTCACGAGAAGACGCAAGATTTACTGGACGCGGGCGTGGAAAAGGTTATATGGATCTTCACGAGAACTAAGAGAGTGATGGAAGCGGAAAAAGGTAAAGACTGGATAATCCATGGATGGGACAAGGACGTTGAGATTATGGGAGGGATTAGGGTCAATATTTCAGAGCTTTTAAGGGAGGCTTAACATGGCTGTGCCCCAAGAAGTAAAGGAGGAGAAAAAGGAACTTCTTAAGAGGCTTACTTACGAAATCACCAAAGAAGGCAAACCCATCTACTACAGGGGCTACAAAGAAGTTCTCAAAGGTAAACTCCCACCGGAGGCAGTTATGGGGAGTAGTGATCTTCATGCGGTTCTGATGGCACTTTTGGTAGCTTTTCTGGCAAAAGAGCTTGAAAAAGACTTCATAGTCGCCAGCGGAGAACTCGGCTTCTTTACGGGGGAGGATACCTATCGCCTCCTTGACATAGCGGTTTTTGAAAAGGATAAGTTCAAGCTAACAGGAAAGTATACGAGGATACCTCCAAAATTGGTAATAGAAATAGACACGAAAGCGGATTTAGAAGATTACGGACTCGTTGAATCTTACGCTTACGAAAAAACTCAAGAACTTCTTGACTGCGGGGTTGAAAAGGTAGTATGGATTTTTACCAAACCTAAGAAAGTTTTGATTGCGGAAAAGGGTAAAAAGTGGGTAGTTCAGGGTATAGAGGAAGATATAGATTTGATAGGAGGTGAAGTTATGAATTTGGCAAAGCTTACAGAAGATGGCTCCGAAGAGTTGAGGAAATGGTTAAGTTAATAAAATTTCCCTTAAGGAGGTATGGTAATTATGCGCGAAGGAGAGACAACTATTCCCAATGAAGAAAGGCTATATGCTGAAAAGCAATCTATAGCTGAGGTCTTCTCTCCTGATAAGTTTTATATAATTCCGCCGTTTCAGAGAAGATTCGTGTGGGACAGAGAAAACTTTTAACAACTTATAGAAGATTTATGGAAAGCTTTTGAAGCTGGAAAAGACTATTATTTTTTGGGGAGTATTGTGTTGAGCAAGGAAGGTAGAAACTTATATAAGGTCATAGATGGGCAACAAAGATTAACGACTATATCTTTGCTGTATGCAACTTTACGTGATGTTGTGAATGATAATGAGTTGAAAGCTGAAATAAATAACTTTATATATTCTCCACCGGCCAGAACCCTTAACAGAAACGAGGATTTTAGAATAAGATTTGAATCTACTGATAGCAGGCCAGAGTGCTTTGTCTAAAAATCCATCTGGTAGGATGGTGTATTATGAGCAAAGACTGGAGCAGGTATAACGAAGAACTTGTAAAGAGAGGAGAGATACTTATAGACCCCATAAGCTTCGGTCTCAAAGCTGAGGAGAAGAGGATTAAAAGGGCTGGTAGACCTCCTCTCTACTCAAACCAGCTCATACTCATGCTTCTTTTTATCAAATTCGCCCTAAGACTTACTTACAGGCAAACTCAAGGACTTGCAAGAAAACTCTTTGGAGCTTTAGGACTAAAGGTTCCCAACTTCAGAACTCTCCACTACAGATTCAAGACCATGGACATAGACC
>WFYK01000187.1 GCA_015490105.1 Aquificaceae bacterium
ATAAATTGGGTGGAAAACTTAGAGTGCGGGGTTGACCTTATGACCCAAGAGAACTATACTTTACCATGATGGTAAAGCTCGGTTGGTTAGTGTTAACTATCCTGATCGGTTTCCTGTTTTTATCCTGCGAAGGACAAACCTCCAAGAAAGGTTTTAACGGCACTCTGATCGAAAAAGAACTCCATGATCTGTGCCTCAAAAGTTGGAAGAACGGGAAGGAAACTCAGGTATGCCTCTCCGACTTTAAAGGAAAAGTCCTTCTTATATTCTTCGGATACACGCATTGCCCTGACGTTTGTCCCACCGCTATGCAAACCTTGGCAAAAACCTACAAAGCTATGCCGGAGGACCTAAAAAGGAAGGTTCAGGTGGTGCTAATCAGCGTGGATCCTGAAAGAGATACTCCCAAGGTTACCCAAGAATACGCTCAGTTCTTTGACCCGTCTTTCATAGGTTTAACGGGGACTCCCGAAGAAATAAAGAAGGTAGCAAAAAGCTTTATGGTCTTCTATCAAAAGGTCGAAGGTCAATCGGAAGGAGGGTATTTGGTCGATCACTCCTCCCACATTTACCTCGTAAAGGACGGAAAGATTCTCCTAATTTACTCCTCCGCAAAACAAAAGCCTGAACTGATAATAGAGGACCTTAAAAAACTCCTGTGAGGTGAGTTATGAGAAACATCTTTGCTCCCTTGCTGATCGCTTCCGCAGTTTTTGCAGGTCCGAGGATCGAGATCAAAGACCCTTGGGTCAGGTTGGTTCCTCCCGTCTCCACCATGAGCGCAGCTTACATGGAGATAGTCAATTCGGGAGATCAGAGCGACAAGCTCGTGGGAGTTGAAACGGATATCTCAAAAAAGGCAGAGATCCACACCACCCTTATGGAAAACGGAACCGCTAAGATGAGACACGTCAAAGAGATAGAGATACCCGCAGGCGGATCGGTGAAACTCCGTCCCGGAGGATACCACATAATGCTTATAGATCTCAAAGATCCACTTAAGGAAAGCCAAAAGGTAACTATCAAGCTTAAATTTCTAAAGAGCGGTGAGGTAAAGGTAGAAGCACCTGTGAAAAGTCCCTACTGATGCGATTGTTTGTGTTGGTTCTTCTGTTTTTATTTTCCTGCTCTCAGAGGACTCCCCTCGATACGGAACTGGAAGGAGGAAAAAGGCTAAAGGATTTTGTTCGCAGAGATTACCTGTTGGTCTACGTTTGGTCAGGGAGTTGTCTTGGTCACTTTAACGATCTTAAGACTCTCTCCGGTAAATACCCATCTTTAGAAAATAAAGGCTACAGTATTATCAGCGTGGCCCTGTTCATGAAAGGGGAAGAAGCCTTAGAAATACTCAAGGACAAGGGTATAAACCCTCCTTTTCCCGTCGTGGGGGATCCGAAAGGCAACTTAGCTCAAGAGGTGAAGATGATCTTTCTCCCCGCCACCTTGATATTTTCAAAAGAGGGTGTTCTAATAGAGAACCATCCCAGGCTCCCGGACCTATAATATTTTTATGTTCAAGTTCACCGAAGATCAGATCAAGAGGTATGCTCGCCACATTATCCTCCCCGAAGTAGGAGGAAAGGGCCAAGAAAAACTTCTTCAGTCTAAGGTTCTGGTGATAGGTGCGGGAGGTTTAGGATCACCCGCCCTCTTTTACCTCGTCGCAGCGGGCGTAGGGAAGGTAGGGATCGTAGACTACGACGTGGTGGATATGTCAAACCTCCAGCGTCAGATACTCCACACGACCGACAGGGTAGGGACCCCCAAGGTGGAGTCCGCAAAGAAGACCCTAAGCGCCCTTAACCCGGACGTGGAGATAGTCACCTACAACACTAAGGTAAGCAAAGACAACATCATGGACCTCATAAAGGACTACGATGTGGTTCTGGACGGGACCGACAACTTCCCAACACGGTTTCTCATAAACGACGCCTGCTACTTTGCAGGTAAACCGCTCGTGTCCGCGGCGATGCTCAGGTTCGAAGGACAGTGCACCGTTTTTGACTTCAGGGATAAAGAAAATTCACCCTGCTACAGATGTCTCTTCCCGGAACCGCCTCCTCCGGGTATGGTTCCCTCCTGCCAAGAGGCGGGCATCTTAGGTTCTATAGGAGGCATAATGGGCTGTATTCAGGCAACGGAGGCAATAAAGATCCTCTTGGGAATAGGTGAACCGCTGATCGGGAAACTTCTTATAATGGACGCCCTCTCAATGGACTTCAGGAAGGTGAAGCTCAGGAAGGATCCCGAGTGTCCCCTTTGCGGGAAGGAACCCAAGATAAAGGAACTCATAGAATACGAACAGAGCTGTGAAGTAAGGTTCTAAGAGTTTTCTTTGTAGACGATCCTGCCTCCCTTCAAGGTGTAAATAACCTTGCCTTTGAGCGGTTTTCCCCAGAGGGGAGTATTTTTGCTCTTGGAAAAGTTCGTCTCCTCGTTAAGGACCCACTCCTTTTTAGGATCGAAAATTACCACATCCGCGGGGGATCCTTCCTTCAGGGTTCCTACCTCCAGACCTATTATCTTTGCGGGAGCACATGACATGAGATCTACCATCCTAACTAAGGAGATCACTTCCTCTTCGACGAGCTTCAGCATTATGGGAAGGGCGGTTTGAAGTCCGATCATACCCGGAAGGGAACTATCTATTAGACCCTTCTCGTAGGGGGCGTGGGGGGCATGATCGGTGGCAACGCAGTCTATGACACCTTCCCTCAGAGCTTCTCTCAAAGCCAAAACGTCCTCTTTCTTCCTCAAAGGGGGATTTACCCGTGCGAGGGGACCTTCACTCAGCATAGTTCCTTCGTCCAAAAGAAGGTGATAGGGGTTTACCTCGCAGGTAACTTTTACCCCTTTTTCTTTGAAAAAGCGGATAAGTTCCACTCCGAAACCGGTGGTAAGATGCTGAACGTGAAGGTGTCCGCCCGTTCTGTAAGCCAGAACGCAGTCGCGAGCTATCATAGTCTCTTCCGCTTCCGGATATCTGGATTTTAAACCGGTCAGTGCGGATAGGTAACCTTCGGTAACCGAACCTTGAGATAGAAGATCGTCTTCGCAGTGGTTCATTATGGGAACGCCGAGTTCTGAGGAAAAGATAAGTGCCTTTTGCATTATGTCGGTTCTTTGAACGGGTGACCCGTCATCGGTGAAACAAACGCACCCCGCTTCCTTCAGCGCGTAAAAGTCAGAAAGTTCTTCTCCCTTCCTTCCCACCGTTATAGTTCCCGCGGGAAGGACATCGCAAAGTCCCCAGCACTTCCCCTGGGCTGACACGTATCGGGCAACGTGAGGAGAGTCTATAGGAGGGTTTGTGTTTGGCATAGCAACTACCGTTGTAAAGCCACCCGCAACCGCGCACTTACTACCGCTTAATATGTCTTCCTTGTAAGTCTGACCCGGGTCCCTGAAGTGAACGTGAAGATCAACGAAGCCTGGAGCAACTATCAAACCAGAGGCATCTATAACTTGCGCTTCGGGTTCGAAGATCTCGTAATCTAAACGCTTTATTCTGTCGCCTTCTATGAGAAGGTCTATTTTGTCCACTATACCTTGGGAAGGATCTACTACGGTGCCGTTCTTTATAAGGACTTTGATCATTCCTCAGCTTGCGTTCGCGGACTGCTCCTGAACCTCTTTCGCCTGTTTTACAAGGTTTAAGGTAGCCCTTATGTTTTCCTTAAGTGCCTCCAGATCTGTAAGTTCCCTCATTTGGGACACTACAACCGTGAGGCTCTCTATAATCTCCTCCTTGAGAGGCCCTTGGCCAGCCTTTATCTGCGCGAGAGCTCCCGTGATAGGGTGTTTAATGCTCTCTATAAGAGGTTTTGCTTCCTCCTTTGAACCTGCGGAGGCTATCTTTTCCAAGGTTTCCGAAAACCTTTCAATAAGACCGACACCTATCTCAAACTCTTTGCTCATCATGGTGCACCACCTCCTTAAGTTTTTCTATCAGCTTTTCAAGATCGTCTTCCTCTGAAAGACCCAGAGCTTCTAACACTCTGCCCACGCTCACCCACTTCTTTAAAACCATACCTTGGGTTATTAATCTCTCGAAGGGCTCATCCAAGTCCGAAAGACCTATGTCCCTTAGGAACTTTTGAAAGAACCTCGCATAAAGCAAGTGCAAAACCGCGTGTTCTATACCTCCGATGTAGAAGTCTACGGGCATCCAAGCTTTTGCCTTTTCCGGATCGAAGGGCATTTTTTCGTTTTTGGGATCGCAGAAGCGCAAGAAATACCAAGAAGAGTCAAAGAAGGTGTCCATAGTATCTGTCTCTCTTCTCGCGGGACTACCGCACTTGGGACAAGGGGTGTTTAGGAATTCTTCCGACGTCTCAAGAGGATTACCTCTTCCGGAAAACTCCACGTCCAAGGGAAGTTTTACGGGAAGATCCTCTTCCGGAACAGGAACGATTCCGCACTTCTCACAGTAAATCACAGGAATAGGCGTTCCCCAATACCTTTGGCGGGAAATATTCCAGTCTCTGAGTCGGTAAGTAATCTTCCTTTCTCCCAACCCTCTCTTTTCTAACCAGCGGGTTATCTCCTCTTTGGCCTTTTGACTATCCATACCGCTGAAGTCCCCGGAATTAACGAGTTTGCCAGGGCCTTCGTAGGCTCCTTTCTCAAAGTCCCATTCTCCCTCTTCGGGTATAACTACCGGAACGATCTTCAAGCCGTATTTCTTAGCAAACTCCCAGTCCCTCTGGTCGTGAGCCGGAACCGCCATTATGGCTCCCGTCCCGTATTCGTAAAGAACGTAGTTGGCACTCCAAATGGGGATCTTTTCCCCGTTTACTGGATTCTCCGCATAGACCCCTAAGAATACCCCTTCCTTTTCCTTCAGCGTGGTCCTTTCCCTCGTGGACATGGAACTTACCTTTTTGAAGAACTCTTCAAACTCTTTCTCTCTTCCTCCCTCCTTTGCGAGCTCCCGTGCCATGGGATGTTCGGGTGCTAAAACCATAAAGGTAGCACCGAAAAGTGTATCGGGCCTCGTGGTAAAGATCTCTACATCACCTACGGGCGTTTTAAACTTAACTAAGGCCCCTTCGGATCTACCTATCCAGTTTCTTTGCTGTATTATCACCTGTTTGGGCCACTTGCCTTCAAGCTTTTCAAGGTCCTTCAATAGATCTTCCGCGTAAGCGGTTATCTTCAAAAACCACGAAGGAACTTCCTTTTGAACTATAGGTGTCCCGCAACGCCAACACCTGCCGTCTATTACTTGTTCGTTTGCGAGAACCGTCTGATCGTGAGGACACCAGTTAACGAGTGCCTTCTTTCTGTAAGCTATGCCCTTTTCGAGCATTTTCAGAAATATCCACTGGTTCCACCTGTAGTATTCCGGGTCGCAGGTAGCTACCTCTCTATCCCAATCGTAGGAGAGGCCGAGGATCTTGAGTTGATTTCTCATGTAGTCTATGTTCTCGTAAGTCCACTTGGCGGGATGGATACCTTGTTTTATTGCCGCGTTCTCCGCAGGAAGGCCGAAAGCGTCCCAACCCATGGGATGCAAGACTTTTTTGCCTTTCATCTTCAGAAAGCGTGCTATTGCGTCCCCTATGGTGTAGTTTCGCACGTGTCCCATGTGGATCCTGCCCGAAGGGTAGGGGAACATTTCGAGGACATAAGCTTTGTCTTCAGTTGGCTTTTCTTCGGATTTGAAGAGCTTTAGATCTTCCCAGCGCTTTTGCCACTTTCCTTCGATCGCCTTCGGATCGTAGTTTTCCATAGCAAAAATTTTAACGGTTAAGAAGCAGAAAGAGTATAAAGGAAACCAACAAACCCGCCACTATGTCGTCCGCCATAACTCCGAAGGATCTCGGAAGTCGCTCAAAGAGGTTGATAGGAAAAGGCTTGAATATGTCAAAGACCCTGAACAAAAGAAAGGCTGTGAGGTAAGTCTTTAAAGAAGGTTCAACAAGCAAAAAACAAGCTATGTAGCCCGCGAGCTCGTCTATAACCACCTCTTCCGGATCCTCTTCCGTAGTTTCCTGAAGGAAGAATTCTGTAGCCACCAGTCCGGCCACGGACACGATCAAAAATCCCAGAAAGAGGGTCCACTGGTTGAAGGAAATAAGATAAACAACGGGGATTCCGACGAGCGTTCCCAAAGTTCCTGAAGCGGGGAGCCTTCCTACGAAAAATACGGTGGCTATGATTTGATGGATCAACCTGTATCTTTCACCTCCACCGTAATCTTCCCAAAAGGCTCCTCCTGATACAGTTCTATCTTGCCCTCATGGTAAAGATACATGAGAGCCATGAACTGAGGGACAAAGTTTACCCTGTCAAGGAAGGTGAAAAACTCTATTCTTGAGCCTACGTCCATGCTTTTGAAAAATTCCCACATTTCCTTCAAAACGTCCTCAAACTTGGATACATGAAGAGGTATTATCCTTCCCTTGCGTTTGCCTCTTTGTCTCTTACCGCTCTTCCTTTCTTTGGAGAGAACCTTTTTGATCTTCTCTAAATTGTCGCTCAGATCTTGCTCTACCTCTTTGTTTTCCTCTTCAAACATATCCACTATCTCTTGAAGCGTATATTCTCTCTTGGCTCTGGTTTTTCTTTCAGGTTTGGGAAAAAGAACCTCAACTTTTTTCCTGAGGAGAAAAGAGGCCGCTACCACCGCACGGGCAGGGATCCTGAGGTCAAGCGTTTCCCTCTTTCTTAGCTCCTCTATGTAGAGATTTGCAAGCTCTACGATGTCTACCTTCCAAGGGTCCAATTTTCCCTCTTCTATCAGAGGAACTACGAGTGCGAAGGGATGGTCCTCCTCAAATACGAACACACTCATATCCTATCCTATCGTCCAAAGAAATGTTAATTTAACAAGGAATATAAAAATTGAATTCACATCCCGTAACCCTTAACCTTTAAACTCAGGATGCGGACATTAGGTTTACTTCTATTAGTGCTTATAAGCTTTAGCTTTGCCTCACAGCTACAAACCCTCATAGACTTTGCCTTTAAGAATAACCCACGCATCGAAAGTTTTGAGCGCTTGAAAGAAGGCCTGCGTCACAGGTCTAAGTTCTCTACCGCTCTTCCGAACCCTCAGGTCTTTTTTGCTCTAAATAACGTGGATACGGAAAATTACTTTCCCACAGACAAAAACCCTATGAGCGGGTTTGCCCTATCGATAACTCAGAAATATCCTCTGGGGGTCAAGCGTAAGAAGTCTTCGGAAATTTTCTTGGAAAAGGTAAAGGAAGTTGACTCTGCAAAGGTCAAGTTTTTAAAGGACTTGGAGAAAGAGCTAAAAATCCTTTACTGGGACTACATATTCTCCTTTGAAAAGGAAAGAATAGTAAAGCGCATAGAGGTGGAGGTGAGGGGTCTCCTTCAGATAGTGGAGGAGCGATACCGCTTCGGGAAAGCCCTTTTGTCGGATCTCATACTTTTAAAAGCGGAGCTCCTCAAAGTTGAAGAGAAGCTCCACGAAGCTCAGCTCATTAGGAGGTCTACCCTCGAAAGGATCTGGGGGCTTGCAGGTGGGAGAATAGATCTCAAGGAGGAGCCTTTAGTTCTTGTAGATATTCCTGAAAACTTTGTTCCCGAGAATAACCCTACCGTCAGGATACTGAACGCTCAGCTTCAAGTGATCAAAAAAGAGATAGAAAGATCCAAAGTTGAACACCTCCCCGATCTATTTCTCAGCGCGGGCTACACTGTCAGACCCGATATCCCTAACCTCATAACACTGAGGATAGGTGCGACTATCCCTGTGTGGAAGAAAAAACGTGAAGATCTGCTCGTTATGGAAAAACAGGAATTTTACAAAGCGAAGATGCTCGAAATAGAGGAAGCTAAGTTGAGGATTGAAGGTCAATTTAAAGCTTTGAAGGAAGCTTATTCCAAGAAGCTTGAAATTTTAAAGACAATAGAGGAAGAAATAAAAGAAAAGGAGAAAGAAATAGAGGCCCTTTTGCTTGCCTATGAATACGATATGGTGGATGTAAGGGACATACTCAGGGCATACAGGGTCCTTTGGGATCTGAGGCTCAAAAAAGCTCAGGTTATAAGGGACGCTAACAAACTCGTGGCTCAAGCGGAGGCTCTGATATGAGAGGTGTAGTTTTTCTGGCGGTAATTCTTCTGTTTGTTTTCGGTTGCGGAGGAGACTCTTACAAGGAGGTAGTTTCCTTAGAGAAGCAGGGCGTGAAAGTAACTATACTCTCCTCGGACGGAAAGATAAAGACTGGGAATAACAAGATAAAAGTGGTGGTCGAACCACCAAAGGAGATAAGAGAGCTTTACTTCTACATGCCCCCCATGCCGGGTATGGATGAGATGAGGGATACCGCGGTGCTTAGAAAAGTAGAAGAAGGTGTTTACCAAGGGGAACTAAAAATCAGCATGGACGGGCCTTGGCAGATAAGGGTAGTTTTCGCGGATACGATGGTAACAAAGGACGTTTTTGTTCCCCTGTCTAAGGATTCCGCAAACGTGCCTCCGCCCACCAGTGCACACGGCGGGCACATAATGGTAAGACCCGACAAGCTCCAGCTCTTAGGGGTAGTTACCGAGCCCGTTCAGGTTAGGGATCTTATAAAGACATTCTCTACTGTGGGTTATGTGGACTATGACAGATCAAAGATCTATGACGTTACAGTGAGGGCGGATGCGTGGATTTTGGACACCTTCAATAGATTCGAAGGTGAATATGTAAAGAAAGGAACACCGCTTATGAAGATACTCAGCCCTGATATAGAGGTTGCTCTACGGGAGCTGGAACTTGCAAAAGAGAAGGGGGATCCTAAACTCATAAAAAAGGCGAAAGAAAAACTTGAATACCTACAGGTTAAGAGCCTCGTAAGGGCACCCGTGAGCGGTGTAATACTCAAAAAAGCGGTGTTTGAAGGAGGCTACGTTAAGGAGGGTGCTCTCGCTTACAGGATAGCGGACATATCGAGTGTCTGGGTTGTTGCGGAGATCCCCTTGCAACTTGCAAGATACGTGAAATTGGGAACGGAAGTTCTTATCGTCCCCGAGGAGGATCCTGAAAACATCTTAGAAGGAAAAGTCGACTACATCTTTCCGGAAGCGGATCACATGGCAAAAACAGTCAAGGCAAGGATATCTGTTAAAAATCCCGATCTTGCCCTAAAACCCAACGCCCTGGCGGAAGTTCTCTTCGAGATCCCCTTAGGAGAGGTCCTTGCGGTTCCCGAAACCGCGGTTGTCGACACGGGCAGGAGGAAGATCGTTTTCGTAGAGATGGAACCGGGCATGTTTATGCCCAAGATGGTAAAACTCGGAAGGAAAGCGGAGGGCTACTACGAGGTAAAGGAGGGTTTAAAGGAGGGTGAAAAGGTTGTTGTAAAGGGAACCTTCTTGCTTGACTCTGAAGCTCAAATTAGAGGTATATACGGAACGGGAGGAGGTGGAGGGCATCATCATCACCACTGAAGGAGGTGTGCCATGTTAAGGGAAGCTGTTTTGGGAGTCACCCTTTTGAGTTCGCTCGTTTTTGCAAGTAAGGAGATCACCGCCTACTACAACCCCAACTGCGGGTGTTGTCATAAATACTTCAAACGCTTGGAGGAGAAAGGCTACAAGATAAAGCGTATTGAGGTCTCTTCGGAGGAACTTTTCAAGAAAAAAGATCAACTGGGAGTTCCAGTAGATAAAAGATCGTGCCATACCATGGTCATCAACGGCAGGTTCATAGAAGGACACGTTCCTGCGGAAGGGATTGAAGCGCTTTTGAAGGACCCGAACGCTAAAGGCGTGTTTTCTCCCCACGGAACCCTAAGCGGTTGGGGGATGGAGGAACGCAGTTTTGAACTAATTCGATAAAGGAGGGTTGCTATGAAAAGACTGCTTCTTTCTGCGGTTGCTGTTCTTTCGCTGTCAGGCATCGGTTTCTCCCAGATGATGGGAGGTATGATGGGTAAGCCTCAAATGATGATGCCCATGATGGGTTGTATGGGCTGTGGGATGATGCAAATGATGGGCATGGGAATGATGCCTATGATGGGTATGATGATGGATCCGGAAACGATGAAGGTGATGCAAGAACACATGATCAAATGCAGAAAGGAATTAATGGAAAAGCTTGCTAAAAAACACAGTCTCATGGCGGAAAGGATGATCCGTATGATGGTGATGCACCCTGAGGCTTTTAAGGAAGCTATAAAGAAGAATCCGGAATTGAAGAAAAAACTTGAGGAACTTCTCAAATGAAAGCTTTGTTCGTTCTTGGTTTGATCGGTTTCTTGGGTTTTGCCTTTCCCCACGGTGCGGAAGCGGTAAGGCAGGGACCGGTTGAAGAAGTTGTATACCCCTCGATAGTGAAAATCCACCCCCCTGCGGTCCACTTTGCCGTTTCCCTTCCCTTTTTACTTTTTCTCTTAGATCTTTTCTACACACTCAAGAGAAGATCTTTGGATAGCTTGCACTTTTTAGCCACACTTCTTACCACCACCGCGGTGGCAGGTGCATACGTAACCGGTTTCATCGTGCACGAGAGCATAGAAAACCTCCCTATAAGATCTTCAGCCTTTGAGGTTCTCCACACCCACGAAACTGTAGGCTTGATCGCTTTGATCTACTTCTTGGGACTTTTCCTTCTTCGTGTTCTTTTACAGTTTAAAGAAAGCACCTTTTTAAGAGTCCTTTTCTCGGTAGGTTGTTTTGTAGGATCCCTTTTAATATTCTTCCAAGGGAGCTTGGGAGGAAAACTTGTATACGACTTTGGCGTGGGGGTAAGCAAATGATGGCGAGGCTAATAGCTGTTTTTCTGATCTTTGCGGGGCTTTTGTTTGCCGGGCCGGTAGACCCTCCTAAGGGAGCCAAGTGCGTAGTCTGCGGTATGGACGTAAACATGGATCCCAAGTTCACTTCCCAGCTGGAGCTAAAGGACGGAACCCGTGTCTACACGGAATCGCCCAAACACGCGATCCAGTATATGCTCAAGAACAAGGATAAGGTAAAAGCCCTTTGGGTGAGAGATTTTGACACGGGTAAGTGGATAGATGGCAAGAAAGCTTACTACGTTATGGTTGAAAACGGACCTATGGGGATGGATGTGGTTGCCTTCAGAAGCAAGCTCAAAGCTAAGAAATTTGCCAAAGGTAAAAAAGTCCTTCGCCTCTCTGATATAGATATGGACTTTATAAAGCACCTCGATCAAGGGCAGGGCCACGGCAAGGGCCACGGCCACATGCATTAAAGGTCTACCTTTCGCCTGTCCTCGCCGGGCCTTTCTATAAATATTTCCACCTTAGTTCTTTTCGTTTGGGTTCGAGCTTTTTCCAAGAACTCTTTGGCTTGATCCTCCTGACCGAGTGCGAGGTTTACAAGGTATAAAAGCAAAAATTTCTCCTTACAGTCTTCCGCTAAAAGTAACCACTTACTCGCCTCCAAGTATTTGAACTCGGTGATGTAGCGCATGCCGATGTAAAGAGGGTCCCTTTTACCTTTTAAGTCCTTAGAATTTAACCTTTTCCCCGATTCAAAAAGTAAGATCCTAAACCTTACCCTCACCTGCAGGCGCCAGAGCTTCTTTTAGAGTATCCACTACGGTTTTTAGATCATCTTCGCTCAAAAAGGGATGGACCGGTATGGAGAAGACCTCCCTTTTGAATAGATCCGCGTTAGGTGTAGGCAGATGATCTGAGTTCCTCAGCTCGTGCAAAAGATACGGATAGTATACCCTCGCATCTACACCTTTGCTTTTGAGAAACTCTACTATGGAGTCTCTTTCAGGATGCCTCAACGTAAAGAGATGGTAAACGTGAAAGCTTCCCTCCCGCTCTTGAGGTAAATCGAAAAGACCTTTGAGGTGTTTTTTGTAAAAGTTCGCGTTTGATCTCCTTTTTGTATTTCTCTCTTCGAGTTTCTTCAGTTGGAGGGTTCCTATCGCCGCTTGAAACTCGGTGATCCTAACGTTGAAGGCGGGATGATCACCGAAATCTATCCATTTTCTAACTTCCCTTATAAGATCCTCGTCGTTCACCGTTATCGCTCCTCCCTCTCCCATGGGGACATTCTTTGAAGCATAGAAGCTGAATGCTCCGAGGTGACCCCAAGATCCAGCCTTTTTACCCTTGTAACTCGCTCCGTGGGCTTGAGCTGCATCTTCAAGAACGAAAAAACCGTATCTGTTCGAAAGTTCCATAATGCTTTCCATATCACACATCTGACCGTATAAGTGAACAGGAATAACTACTTTGGGAGAAAACCTCTTTATCGCATCTTCCAGTTGATTTAAATCCATCGTGTAGTATTCGTCTACATCTACTACAACAGGCACACCTCCCGCTAAATACACCGCGTCCACTGTGGCCATAAAGCTCATTGCCGGGACTATAACCCTTTCTCCGTTTCCCACACCGAGGGCCTTGAGTCCTATGAACAGGGCTACGGTTCCGGAACAAACGGTAAAGCAGGCTTTTGAACCTACGAAGTCCGCAAAGCTTTCTTGGAACGTCTGTGTCCATCTCCCTCTTGTGATCCTTCCGCTCTCTATTATCTGAACGAGAGCTTGCTTTTCCTCCTCGGAAAATACAGGCTCGACTATGTTTATCATTGCCTTTAAAATGATAACCTATGGCTAAGACGAGGGTAGCTTGGGACATAACCCATCAGGAATTTACCATAACCGACTACTATTACTTTTCCATCCTTCAAAGGGAAGCGGAAAAAGCGGGTATAGAGATAGACGAGGTGGACGACTGGGGATCTTTGGAGAAATACGACACCATAGTGTTCAACTATCCGGAGATCCCTTTCACGGAAGAGGAGGCACGCTGGGTTGAAAAGCTCGTTTGGGAAAAGGGAAAAAAGGTAATTCTTCTCGGATACTACAAAAATGAAGACAAGATAGCGGACACTTGCAACACTCTCGCGAGGCGCTTCGGTATGGAGCTAAATCCCGACGAAGTAACGGATGAGAAAAACAACCATCAAGGGGACAAATACTTTGTGGTTACATCGAAGATAAGGAGGTATAACAAGAACGAAAAAAATGAAGTGAACGTTAAAAAGGTTATGCTCGCCTGCACCGCTTCCATAAAACCCATAATGCCCGACATCAAAATCGTCGTAAGGGCGGAAGATACCGCCGTTTCCAACATGGACAATTACACCCTCTTGATAGCTGAGCAGATAGCTCCTACGAGCGGTGGATACTTTTGCCTTGCGGGAACGTGCGTTTTCTGGGACAACTACTCTATAACCCTCTACGACAACCTGAACTTTTCTCTTAACCTCTTGAGGCACAAACCACCCCTACCTCAGTCCGCAGGAGGAGGCAGACCTGTAGTTATCGGGTTATAATAGCGTCCGTGAAAGTTCTGGTAGTAGGAAACGGAGGACGAGAGCACGCTATAGTTTGGAAGTTAAGTCAGAGTCCTTTAGTTTCCAAAATCTTCGTAGCTAAGGGAAACGCAGGTGCTTGGAAGATATCCCACAAGGTGGATATAGATCCCACCGACGTAGAAGCTTTGGCGGAGTTTGCCCTAAGGGAAGGCATAGACTTTACCGTGGTCGGTCCCGAAGCACCTTTGGTAGCCGGTATAGAAGATGCTTTCAGAAAAAGGGGCTTGAAGCTCTTCGGACCTTCAAAAGAGGCTTCCCAGCTTGAAGGGAGCAAAGCCTTTGCTAAAAATTTCATGAAAAAATACAGTGTTCCTACCGCTGAGTATAGAACCTTCGAAGATTACGATCAGGCGGTAAAGTTCGTAAAAGAAAAGGGATCTCCTATAGTGGTAAAAGCGGACGGACTCGCGGGGGGCAAAGGTGCTGTCGTTTGCCAAAGCGTGGAAGAGGCTCTAAGTGCTTTGAAAAAGATAATGAAAGACAAAGTTTTTGGAGAAGCGGGTTCCAAAGTTGTCATAGAGGAGTTCTTAGAAGGTGAAGAAGCTTCTTACATAGTCATGGTAAACGGAGAAAAATACGTTCCTCTGCCTACCTCTCAGGATCACAAGAGGTTGCTCGACGGAGATAGAGGACCGAATACGGGAGGTATGGGTGCTTACTCACCCGCGCCTGTCATTACCCCTGAGGTGGAGGAAAGGATAAAAGAAGAGATCGTGGAAAGAACCCTCAAAGGTTTGAAGGAAGAAGGAATCTACTTTAGGGGTTTCCTCTACGCGGGCCTTATGATTACCTCCGAGGGGCCCAAAGTTCTTGAGTTCAACGTTCGCCTCGGTGATCCGGAAGCCCAGCCCCTGCTCATGAGAATAAAAGGGGACTTTCTCAAAGCTTTGATCGACTTCTACGAAGGCAGGGAGGTTTCCCTTGAAATAGACGAGAGGTGGACCTTAGGGGTAGTCCTTGCCTCCAGGGGATATCCGGAAAAGCCGGAAAAAGGGAAGGTAATAGAGGGACTTGAAGAAGCGGAGTCTTTAAAAGATGTAATCGTTTTCCACGCAGGAACCACTTTGAGGGACGGTAAGGTCATTACCAACGGAGGAAGGGTTCTCAGTGTTTGCGCTTGGGGCAGGGACTTGAAGGAAGCAAAGCAAAAGGCTTACGATGCGGTCTCCCGTATAAGGTTTGAGGGCATGATCTACAGGAAAGATATAGGGGACAAGGCTTTCAAGCACCTTCCTACCTCTTGACCTGATGTGAAGCGGTTTTATAATTTTTATCTGGCAGTCCCCGTAGCTCAGGTGGATAGAGCGCGAGATTCCTAATCTCGAGGTCGGAGGTTCGAGTCCTCCCGGGGACGCCATTTAAACTCCTTGGACAACCTCCTTTGGATCCTTTCCCGTGTTAAACGCCATTTCCCCTTACTTCTTCTTGCACTTTTGGGTTCTATACTCCAATCCGCGGGAGCCACGGCGGTGACCCTAATGGTAAAGAAGGTGGTGGACGACGTTTTCATCCTTAAGGATATAGACTCCCTCTTTAAAATCACCCTCTTTATGCTTCTTTCCGCCTTCGTTATGCAGGCAGGATTTTTCCTGTCGAGGATTTCTGTTATAACCGCCTCCGAAAGGGTTTTGAGAGACATAAGAGAAGAGGTTTTTGCAAAGATTTTAAGACTTCCTTCAAGGTTTTTTGTAAAAGCGAAGGGAGGGGATCTTGTCAGTAGGATAGTCAGCGACGTAGATAAGCTGAGGCAGGTTCTTGTGGATCAGTTTCCCACGCTGATGAGAGAACCCTTCGTAGGCTTGGCCCTTCTCGGAGTCCTTTTGTACAGGGATCCGACACTTACGGTGATCCTCTTCGGGGTAGTTCCACTGATGGCCTACACGGTTAAGTTTTTCGGTTCAAAAAAAGGAAAGCACTTTAAGAGATCTCAGGAGGCCACCGGTCAGATAGCTCAGGTGATCTCCCAAACGGTTCAAGGGATAGACAACTTAAAGGTCTTCAACGCCCACAACATTATCTTGAGGTTTTTCAAAGAGTTTAACAAAAGGGTTTACAAGGCTTCAGTCAAAGCGGAGTTTTACGTTACCGGGAACACCGCCCTAAACTATATATTTGGATACACGGTAGTTGCGGGAGTGCTGTTTTACGGAGGCTTCAGGATAGCCAGAGGAGATCTCACCCCCGGGGATTTCATATCTTTCCTGACCGCCCTTTTTATGATCCAGCCCCCTCTTCTGGGGACCCAAAGGGCCCTTATGAACCTGAGGGGTGCCCTTCCCGTTATAGGAAGGGTAAGGGAGATACTAAAAAGTGAAGAAGAAAGGGACGGAGGAAAAACATTTCAAGGACTCAGGAAGGAGCTGGTTTTCAACGACGTTCGCGTCAAAGCGGGAGACAAAGAAATTCTAAAGGGGGTTTCTTTGAAGATCGCGAAAGGGGAGAGGGTAGGTATAGTGGGAAGGACGGGATCCGGTAAGAGCACCCTCGTCAAGATCCTTCCGAGGCTTTTAGATTACGAAGGCAGTGTCAAAGTAGACGGCACTGAGCTTTCGGAGTTTTCCCTCGAGAGTGTGAGGTCAAAGATAGGATTTTCAACCCAAGAGGTATTTATCCTAAACGGAACGGTAAGGGAAAACCTGCTTATCGCTAAAAAGGATGCTACAGAGGAAGAAATGAAGAGGGCTTTGGATCTTGCGGTTTGCGATTTCGTAGATAGGATAGGAGGGTTGGACGCTCAGGTGGGGGAGAGGGGCTACGCTCTTTCGGGAGGAGAAAGGCAAAGGCTTTCCCTTGCGAGGATATTTTTGAAAAATCCTGACATCGTAATATTAGATGAGGCTACTTCCGCCCTTGATATGAACACGGAAAAGAAGGTTTTGAAAAACCTCTTTGAGTTTTTCAAAGACAGAACTATGATCGTGGTAGCTCATAGACTCTCAAACATCGTAGACTGCGACAGGATTGTGGTGATCAAGGAAGGACGCGTAGTCGAAGAGGGAACCTTCTACTCGCTTATAGAAAAGAAGGGAGAGTTTTATAACCTCTTTAAAGAAGCTAAGGCACTCTCGTAGCCTATTTCAAAGAGTTCTCTTGCTTTCCCTATCTCAAAAGGGGATATACTTTCCACCGGCGGAGATAAAACTACATCGCACATCCTCTTTCTGCTTTCAACATTTGACCTTACCGCTATGAAAAGACTCCTTACCAGGACGGATATCAGATTTACACTCGAACGCATTTTTCCTAAAGGGTTCACGTCCACACATATACAGGGGATATTCGAATCCTGGAAAGGTTCCACGGGTAAGTTGTTAGCCACGCCTCCGTCGACAAGAACCTTCCCGTCCCACTCAACCGGCTCAAATATACCCGGAAGGGCACAGCTACCTATAACCGCCTTCTTGAGGTTTCCCTCACTAAGATACAGAGCTTTGCCTTCGAAAAGATCTGTAACGCACACGAAAACCCTTTTAGGAAGTCCTTCTATCCTTTCGCACGGAACAAAACGGTGAAGTTCCCTCATCAAGGGTTCCGCGGGTATGAGACCGCGGGATATACTGCTTATCCTGGGCCTCAGAAGTTTAAGCCAGTTGGTTTCCAAGACAATCTTGATCATATCTTCGGGGGAATACCCCCAAGCGTAAAAAACGGAAACTAAAGCACCCGCACTGGCACCGCTGAGTGCTTCCACGTGAAAACCCAAATCCTCTAAAGCTTTCAAAACTCCTATGTGGGCGACCCCTCTCGCAGCACCTCCCGAGAGCACCAAATTTACCTTTTTCACCTCGACCTTACCCTCTTTACGAACACCAAAACTCTCGCAACCGCTTCGTATAAAACGGGCGGAATCTCCTCGTATATTTCAACGTTTACAAGAGCCTCCACTAAATCTTTGTCCTCCACTATGGGAACTCCCTCCTTCTTTGCAATCTCTATTATCTTTTCCGCCAATGTTCCCTTACCTTTGGCTACCACAAAGGGGGCGTCTCTCTTTTCCGGATCGTATCTTAAAGCTACCGCTTTTTTCTTTTCCTCCATGCTCGTTAAACCCTCAAAGTGAAACTCGCGTCCTCCTCTACGATCTCCCTCACATGATCTTCCAAAGGTTTTGAATTTTCCGCAATATCAACGGTAGCTTCAAGGCCTAAACTTTTGAGATCCTTTTCCAGCTCTCCCCTCTCTTCTTCTACCCTGATCCTGAGGTAAGGGGAATCGGTAAAAAATCGGACCCTCAGTTTCTTCGGATCCCTAACCTTGGGAGCTTCCAACGTTATCGTAAGTTCGCCTTCAGGAAAAGAAAGATGAATAAGAATACGAAATACGTTCCTTGCGGAGAAGAGGATCAAGCCTCTCCAATCCTCTCCCTTTACAGGGAGTAGAAAGGATCTCTTGGAAAAAGCTACAAACTGCTGAAGTAAACTCAGTGCTTCGAGCTTACCTAAGTTTTCCCTAATATCTTTGGGAATTTCCCTCTGAAGGGAAGCTTCCACTTCCTTCAGGGTTTGTGACTCTTCGGAAAATCTGCTCAGCAACTCCTTGGCCTTCTTTAGGGGATCCTCTTCAAGGGCTTTGAAGGTTTGAGCTTTAGAGAGAAGGTCGTTAAATATGCTTTCCAAGTTGCCCTGATTGGCTTTGGGTGGGATCTCTACCTCAACTC
>WFYK01000188.1 GCA_015490105.1 Aquificaceae bacterium
AGACAAGATCTCCTACGAGGAGATGTTGGAACTCGCTTCCCTCGGTGCCAAGGTCATGCAGATAAGAAGTGTGGAGTTTGCTGCTAAATACGGTGTTAGAATTCATGTGAGAAGTTCTTTCGAAGAAGAGGAGGGGACTTGGATAGTTCCGGAGGAAGAGGTTATGGAAAAGGTAGCGGTAAGGGGTATCACCGTGGACACTAAAGAATCGCGCATAACCGTAGTAGGCGTTCCCGACAGACCAGGTATAGCAGCCAAGATCTTCAAAGCCCTCGGAGAAGCCCACATAGTAGTAGACATGATCGTTCAAAACGTCTCCCACGAAGGTGTCACGGACATGTCCTTTACCGTTAACAAAAACGACGCACCCAAAGCCGAGGAAATTGTAAAAAAGGTAGCTTCTGAGGTTGGAGCAAAAGAAGTTATAAGGGATGACAAGGTTGCGAAAGTATCCATAGTAGGGTTGGGTATGCGCAGTTCCTACGGAACCGCAGCTAAGATGTTTGAGGTGCTCTCCAACAACAACATAAACATAATGGCTATATCCACCTCCGAGATAAAAATATCCTGTCTAATAGAGGAGAAGTTTGCGGAACTGGCGGTAAGAGCACTTCATGAAGCCTTCATAGAAGACGGCGAAGATATAAAAATAGAAGAGAGTTGATGGAAGGGATAGACGTAAACGCGGTCAAAGAAGCGGTAAAGAGAAGGAAGGCAAGATCCGAGAGTATATTCGGACTCGAATACTTGCGGTTCTCCGACGACTTTAAAGATATTCCACGCGGGACAGTTCTCTTCCAAGATGCGGTAATCTGGGGATATCCCCATATCGGAAGGCTTTTCGTATTAGAGAAAGGTCTGAAGGAACAGTTCAAAGGGGAGTTTTGGGTAGAGGAGAAGGTAGACGGTTACAACGTCAGGATAGCTAAAGTAGGGGATAGGGTTTTGGCCTTTTCGAGAGGCGGTTATCTGTGTCCCTTTACAACGGATAGGCTTCCCGAATTTATAAACTTGGATCTCTTCGAAAAGCACCCCGATCTGGTCCTCTGCTGTGAGGTGGCAGGACCGGAAAACCCTTACATAGAAGAGAGCCCTCCTTACGTAAAAGAAGACATTCAGTTCTTCCTCTTCGACATAATGGAAAAAAACACAGGAAGGTTTCTCCCTCAGGAGGAAAAGTTCTCCCTTGCGGAGGAGTTCTCCCTCCCTACAGTTAGGGTATTCGGCAAATTCACCGCAAAAGATGTTCATAAGATAAAGGAGATCCTTCTCGATCTGGACAGAGAGGGTTGCGAAGGGATCGTTATCAAAGAGGATCAGGGTAAAAGGGCTAAATACATAACGAGTTCCGCGAACCTCAGCGACATCAAAGTAACCGCCAAAAACATGCTTCAGCTTCCCCCCGAATACTACACCAATAGGATCCTTAGGATCGTCCTGTTCATGGAAGAGGAAGGGATAGAAAAGAATGCCCACCTCTATGAAGAGCTCGGTAAAGCCTTCATAGACGGTCTCTTTCAGGCTTTGGATCAGTTCAAAAAGGAACACAAGGTTTCGAGAACCTTCAGGTGTAAGTTCAGAGAAAAAGACAATGCGATCGCTCTTATGGATCTTCTAAACAGAACCTCAAAACACATTCAGGTAATTCAAAGGGATTTGAGAAAGGAAGGCGACTACTGGATCTTGGAGTTTGACAAGGTGTTCTTAAACATGACGGGACTTTTCGGGCACCTACTGAGCGGGGGCCTTGTGTTTGATTAAGCTCTCCAAAATGCCTCTGAAGTTCTTGGGATTTACGATCTTTATCCCCACCTTATCCGCCCACTTTCTCAGGCCCTCGTCCGCAGTCACGAGGGTGGCATCAAGTTCGTAGGCAAGGAGCATAACGTCTACATCTTCCCTGCTGTCAATGATCCCCTGCCTCAAAGCTTCCCTGTATTTTTCCCTGAGCCTGTTGATCACCCTGCCTATGTCCTCCTCGCTGAGCTTTCCCGCCTCCCGCGCGTGCTCTTCCGCTACCCTCAAACCCTTGTTTATCCTGTGTCTTATCTCCTCTATGAGTTCGTAGAGAACCTCGCTCGGGATCATAAGGTTGTATTTTCTTGGAGATCGCACCTTAACCACCATCTCAAACTCGGAAGCGAGAGGTCCGAGATCTACCATCTTAAGAAGCTCCCCATAAACGGAAGAGGGCATATAAAAACTTGCTCCCGAGTGAACCGCAAGGTGTATAAAGTTTTGGATGGCTCCTATTTGATCCTTTTCTCCGAAAGTGGTGTAAACGTCCGGGTTGGTAAAAACACTCGTATCCAACACGAAGACCTCACTCATACCATCATCTCCTCTACGAAACCAACATGGTGCCTTCCTTCCTTAAACTCCTTGCTCTTCAAAACCCTTTTGTGGAACTCCACGTTAGTCTTCAACCCTTCGCCTTCTATTAACGTCTCCTCTAAAGCCCTAAGGCCTCTCTTTATCGCCTCCTCCCTCGTAGATCCCCAAACGATGATCTTGGCAAGCAGGGAGTCGTAGTTGGGAGGAACGCTGTAGCCTGCGTAGACGTGCGTGTCCACCCTCACACCCGGCCCCCCAGGAAGAAAGAGTCTTTCTATCTTTCCCGGGGAGGGCATGAAGTTGTTGGGATCTTCTGCGTTTATCCTCATCTCTATTGCAAACCCCTCCGCTTTCACCCTTCCGATACGCAACTTCTCACCCATAGCTATCAAAAACTGCCACTTTACGATATCAACGCCCGTGACCATCTCCGTTACGGGATGTTCCACCTGAATGCGTCCGTTCATTTCCATAAAGTAGAAGTTTCCTTCTTCATCCAACAGGAATTCTACCGTTCCCGCTCCCCAATAACCTATCTCTTTGCAGAAGCTCTCCACTTTTTTAGCCATCTCTCTTCTTTGTTCTTCGGAGACAGAAGCGCTGGGAGCCTCTTCTATTAGTTTTTGATGACGTCTTTGTATAGAACACTCTCTTTCTCCTAATACTTTAACGTTGCCGTGTTCATCCGCGAGGATCTGAAACTCTATGTGTTTTGGTTTGATGATGAACTTCTCTACGTAAAGGCGGGGATCTCCGAAGGAAGCTTCCGCTTCGCTTACCGCAACGGGAAACTTCTCCCTCAGATCCTTCTCGTTCATCACAACCCTTATCCCCCTTCCCCCGCCACCTGCGGAAGCTTTTAAAACTACGGGATAGCCTATTTCGGAAGCTACCTCTAAGGCGGTCTCTATGTCCACGGGACCTTCGCTTCCCGGAACGAGGGGAAGACCTACCTTTTTAGCTATCTCTTTACTCTTTATCTTATCTCCTATAAGAGATAGTGTTTCCGGGGAAGGGCCGATGAACTTGACACCACTCTTTTGAACGATCTCTGCAAATTTCGGATTTTCCGAAAGGAATCCGTATCCGGGATAGACCGCGTCCGCGGAAGAGACCTCAACCGCGGACATTATGGTAGGTATGTCCAAATAACTCCTCGTTGGATCCGCCGGGCCTATGCATATGGCCTCATCCGCCATCTGAACGTGGATAGATTCCCTGTCCGCTTCAGAATATACCGCTACGGTCTTTATCCCCAGTTCTTTACAAGCCCTTATAGCCCTGACCGCTATCTCTCCCCTGTTTGCTATGAGAACCTTTTTGAACACAGAGATATTATAAGGTCGTTGAAAACCCTTCCCCTGTGAACGTAGCTTTCAAACATATCGAAAGAAGAACAACCCGGAGAAAAGAGGATAACGTCCCCTTCCTGTGCACTCTCGAAAGCCTTCTTCACCGCATCTTCGAGCGATCCTACCGCTTCGGATCTATCTTTACCTATAACCTTTAGAAGTTTCTCCCTCGTCTCTCCTATGAGGAAAGCCCTCTTTACTTTTCTTGATGAAACCTCCTTTATAAGGTCAAAGTCCGCCCCCTTATCCTTACCCCCCGCGATGAGGATCACCTTCCCGTCCGGAAAGCTCTCAAGGGCGGTTTTCAAAGCGTTGGGTGTGGTAGCTTTGGAGTCGTTGTATATCTCTATCCCTCCTATCTGGGCTACCTTCTGCAGTCTAAAGTCAAGACCTTTAAAGTTTCGTATCGTTTCCCTGAAGGTAGAAGGATCAGCTCCCAAGGAAAGGGCTATCACGCAAGCTACCACCGTGTTCCAGAGGTTGTGTTCACCCCGAACGTTTAGATCTTCCCGTTTGAACAGAAAGGTCCCTTCGTAGAAGATACTGCCGTTTCTGATTTCTACCGCTTTGCGAACGTTTATCTTTTTGGCTTTGGTAGGTGTTTTTAAGATTTCCTCTTGATCGCTTCCCGCAACAAATATATCCTGGGGACCTTGGTTTTGAAATATCCTGTATTTGCTTTCGAGATAATCTTCTAAAGACGGGTGCCAGTCGAGGTGATCTTCGGAAAAGTTCAGAAAAGATCCCACATCAGGTTTGAAGGTTTTGAGTGTTTTCCCTTGAAAGGAAGAGACCTCCAAGACCGCGACGGAAGGAGGCCCTTCGAGGATAAGCTCAGATAAAGGCTTGCCTATGTTTCCCCCTTCTTTAGCTTCTATACCCGCACTTTCCAAAAGGAGTCTCGTTAGCCGAACGGTCGTGCTCTTGCCGTCCGTTCCGGTGATAGCAACGGTTTTTCCCTTGAAGAATCTCCAAGCGACCTCGAGTTCTCCTAAGATCTCCTTATCTAACTCAAGAGCCCTCTTCCACAATGGATGCTTCGGAGGTATTCCCGGAGAGAGAACGACAGCGTCAACCTCCTCTAATATGCCCTCCCACCTATCACCCCTTGCGTCATCTCCGCTGAAAACCTTATACCCCTTAGTTTTTAAAAGCTTCTCTACCGCCCTCCCGCTCCTTCCCAGTCCCCACACGAGAAAAGACTTCATGGCTATAATATTAAATAGAAGCGGGCGTAGCTCAGTGGTAGAGCGGCTGCTTGCCATGCAGCAGGTCGCGGGTTCAAGTCCCGTCGCCCGCTCCATAAAGTAAAGGGTGAACTGGAACGCTCTTCTGCCTGAGATAATCCTTTCCTTAGGGATACTCTTGGTTTTTGCTTTAGAGCTCTTCCTCAAAGAGAAATACTACAAGTCCCTCACCGTTATAGCCTTTGTCTCGATCGTTCTGTCAGCAATTTCCATCTTCTTTGTAAACTTCCCCGCGGAGACCCTCTTCGGAGGCTTTAGCGTTTCCGGTTTCAACCTTATAGCCAAGTTCTTCCTTTTGATCCTAACCGCTTTAGTTCTTTTGATCTCTTACGACTTCTTCATGAAGAAAGACTCAGCTTACGGAGAGCTTTCGTATCTGTATCTGATAGCCCTTCTTGGGCTTATGGTCATGGTCTCTTCGGACAACTTGGCCATAATCTTCGTGGGTCTTGAGCTCGCTTCGATAACTATGTATATACTCGTCGGTCTATTCAAGAGGGATTACCTCTCCAAAGAAGGTGCCTTCAAGTATCTGGTTATGGGAACTACCGGAACCTCCATGTTTGCTCTCGGATCGGGGCTCGTATATGCTTCCTCCGGAAGTTTAACCTTGGGGTTTGAACCCCCCGACGATCCTATGTTTGCGCTCGGTGTTCTTCTGCTTATGTCCGCCCTCGCCTTGAAGGTTTCCGCGGTTCCTTTCCACTTTTGGACCCCCGACGCTTACGAAGGTGCACCCACACCAACTACCGCCTTCCTCTCTACGGTTCCCAAGGTAGCTATGTATTTCCTGTTTGTGAAACTCACCGCTTCCTTGTTTTCCTACGTTCCCGGATGGGAGGTGATAATCGGGGCTGTCGCGATAGCTTCTATGTTTTACGGAAACCTCATGGCCTACGCCCAGAGGAGCGTAAAAAGACTCTTAGCTTACTCCTCTATAGCTCACGCGGGATACTTTACACTTGCCCTTTCAACGGTGGACAAGAGCATGTTCACCGCACTGATTTTCTACGTTTTTGTCTACGCACTTGCCACGCTGGGAGCCTTCACGGTTCTCGGTGTGCTCGAGAAAAAGAATGGCTGGACCCATCACTTTTTAGACTTTAAGGGTCTCTTCAAAGATCATCCGGTCCTGGCGTCGCTTTTGGCACTCTTCATGTTCACCTTAATAGGTATACCCCCTATGGCGGTTTTCGTAGGTAAGCTGGGTCTGTTCGTGGGGCTGGTCAAAAACGAACTTATCCTTCAGGCTCTTCTTTTGGCAATAGCGAGCATAATATCCGCAGGTTACTATCTGAAGGTGGTCGTTTACATGTTCCTCCACGAAAAGGAGAGGGATCTGGGCTATTCGAGTGCTTCCGCGGGAGAGTCTTTTGCTTTGATACTTACCTCGGTCGGGATTATACTCTTCGGACTGTTCCCACAAATTGTTCTTGATCCTATGTTTAAACTGATATGAAAGTTGCCCTTAAAACCCTTGGCTGTCGGATGAACCAGTTTGACACCGATCTGATCAGATCCGAGTTTGCCAACCGCGGTTACGAGGTGGTTCCTTTTGAAGATGTAGCGGATATTTACATAGTTAATACCTGCACGGTTACCTGCGGAGGGGACAGATCTTCCAGACAAGCCATTTATCAAGCTAAAAGAAAAAACCCGAGGGCGGTGGTTGTAGCTACCGGTTGCTACGCTCAGGTAAAACCCCAAGAGCTTCTATCTTTAAAAGAGGTTGACCTTGTGGTGGGAAACACCCACAAAGCGGAGATACTCAAAGTAGTAGAAGAGTTTCTCGAGAAACGGGAAAAGAAGGCGGTGGTGGGGGAGATCTTCAGGGAAAATACCTTAAAAGCCTTCGACATAGTTACCTTCTTCGAAGAGTCAAGACCCTTTTTAAAGGTTCAAGAGGGTTGCAACAAGTTTTGCACCTTCTGTGTTATTCCCTTTGCGAGAGGAAAGGTAAGGAGTGCGGATCCAGATAAAGTAGTAGAACAGGTAAGGATCTTAGCGGATCAAGGTTTTGAAGAGATAGTCCTTTCGGGAACACAGCTGTCCCAATACGGATGGGATATAGGGATAAGTCTCGGAGATCTCATAGAGCGCATCCTAAGAGTCGAAGGGATTAAACTCGTCAGACTCTCTTCCCTTCATATAGGGGAAATAGATAAAAAGACCTTTGAGATGATGATCTCTGAGGAAAGGATAGCTCCTCACTTTCATCTCTCTTTGCAGAGCGGATCCGATCGTATACTGGAGCTCATGAACAGGGGCTACACCGTAAAAGACTACGCACAAACGGTGGAAGAGATCCTAAAGGCAAGACCCATCAGTGCTATAGGAACGGACATAATAGTGGGTTTTCCCTCAGAAACGGAAGAAGACTTTAGGGAGACCCTGAAACTTGTAGAGGACCTTCCTTTTGCCTACCTTCACGTGTTTCCTTACTCCGACAGGCCCTTTACAAAGGCTTCTAAGATGGGAAACAAGGTTCCCGAAAAGGTGAAAAAAGAAAGACTAAAAAGACTCCTTCAGCTGGGTGAGGAGAAGAGAAAGGAATTTATCGTAAAAAATCACGGGAAGGTTCTCAGATCTACGGTTTTGAGCGACGGCAGGGTCCTTACGGAGAACTACATCTACTTGAAGAAAAGCTTACCTGAAAGGGCAGGAAGGGTTGTTAAGGTAAAGGTGTCTCTCGATGACGCAGAGTTGTAGCATCTGCGGTGGCACGGGTTTTGTAAAGATCAAAGAAGGAAAGGGGGTAGAACTTTGCTCCTGTAGGTTTTCTTCCGAGGATGTGAGCAGGTTTTTGAGGATACCCAAAAGGTTCAAAGATGCGAGTCTTGAAAATTTTCAAGAAAGAACTACTTCCCACAAGAATGCCCTTTTGAAGGTTCAAGCCTTTCTTGCAGGATTCGATCCTGAAGAAGGAAGGGGGCTCACCATCGTTGGACCTCCGGGCGTAGGGAAAACCCACCTGGTGGTTGCGGTCTTAAAGGAACTTTATCTCTCCAAAAGGGTAAGGGGTCTATTTTTTGACACGAAGGATCTCCTCTTTACTGTAAAGAGCCACTTTGACTCCGGTAAGTATTCAAAGATATTGAAGGTGGTTCTTAACGTTCCCGTTTTAGCCTTGGACGACCTCGGAAGCGAACGTCTCTCGGACTGGCAAAGGGAGGTAATCTCCCTGATCATAACCCACCGCTACAACAACCTAAAAAGCACATTAATTACAACCAACTACCCTATCAAGGTCAAGGGCAAAAGCGGTGAGGATATAAAAGTAGGTGATTCCCTCGAGGAGCGTTTGGGCCCGAGTGTTGTATCACGTCTTACCCAGATGAACATAACTATCTTCTTGAAAGGTGAGGATTTAAGGCAGTCCGAGGAAACTCAAAAAACTGTCTTTAAAAATAACCCATAGGAAGTTTCCCAAGGCTAAAAAGGGACCGAAAGGTATGGCAAACTGAAGACTCCTGTTTTTAATGAGCACAGGCAGGACAAAGAGGAGACCTATAAAGCTCCCTAAAAAAAGTGCACCCAAAACACCTCCCACGCCCGTGAAGGATCCAATTCCGCTCAGTAACTTCACGTCCCCGAAACCAAGGCCCTCCATACCTCTTATCTTCACGTAGTAGAGGTAAATGATCAGAGGTATCGAAAAACCTACAAAAGCCCCTAAAAGGCTCTCCGCGGGATCTATAGAATCCCTAAAAAAGGAAATGGCTATACCCAAAGGTATCAAAGGAAGTGTTATTTCATCAGGGAGGATGAAAAGTTTAAAGTCTATTACCGAAAGCACCAAAAGAGCGGAAAAGTAGAAAAACATAACGAGAGCTTCCAAGGAAGCACCCCACAGGTAGTAGCTCAAAACAGCAAGCACTCCCGTAAGAATTTCCACAAGGGGATACTGAAAGGAAATCTTAGAACCACAGTATCTACACTTTCCTTTGAGAAAGAAGTAAGAGAGAATCGGTATGTTGTCATACCATCTTATGGGGTTTCCGCAATTTGGACAGTGAGAGGAGGGTCTTATGAGGGATATCCTTTTGGGAAGTCTGTATATGACCACGTTATAAAAGCTTCCTAAGACACTTCCCAAAACGAACAAGATCCCGTATTCGATCAAGAGGCTTGAACCTCTTCCTTTTCTTCCGTGCCCAAAATTTTAGAAACGTCAAGGGCAAAGGCGCTCGCAACGAAAACTGAGGAAAAGGTTCCTACCACAACACCCACCACGAAGGCAAACATGATGTTGGCAAGAGCGTATCCTCCGAGGATAAATAGAGCAAGAGCAGTAGCGAAGGTCGTAAGAGAGGTCATTATGGTTCTTGAAAGGGTTTGGTTGATAGATAGATCCATAATGTCTTCCAAAGGAAGGCCCTTTCTTATCCTCAGATTTTCCCTTATCCTATCAAAGATGACCACCGTATCCGCTACCGAATAGCCCGCTACTATGAGCAAGGCGGAGACCACCTCCAAGTTTACCTCCCAGTATATGAGGGAGTAAGATCCGACGACTATAATAACGTCGTGTATCAGGGCAAGCAGTGCTCCCACACCCCAGACGGGTTTAAAACGAAAGGCTATGTAGATAAGAATACCTACCAAAGCACTCAGGATAGCGAGGATCGCTCTCTCTCTTAACTCCTCGCTTACTATCCCTCCGATCCTTTCCTCTCTTATGAGATCATATTTTCCTAAACTCTTTATTGCTTCTTTGACTCCCTCGTAGTTTTCCCCTTCCCTTATTTTGACGATGAAACTTCCATCCTTTGTCTCCTGAACGCTGAAAGATTCAAGGCCGGCTTTCTCTATGGCTTTTCTCAGCTCCTTTATGCTGACTTCCCTTTCAAATCTTACCTCTATGACCCTTCCGCCGGTAAAGTCCAAACCGAGATTAAGTCCGCGGGTAAAAAGTAAAACCAAACTTCCTAAAACCAAGATCAAGGAAACCAGATAGGAAATAAACCTGTATCTGAGGAACCTAAACCTTATATCCATTTAAAGCCTCACAGGAGCTTGCACTTCGTGTTAATGAGTCCGAAGTTTCCTCCCTTCTTCCTGTATAGGATCCTGAGGGATCCCGTTTCTATGTCCACGAAGGGGATGAAGAAAGCTCCGTTTTCTTCAAGCTCTACCATCGCATCCTCTACACTCATCGGCTTTTCCACCGCCAGCTCCTCTTCGACTATAAGGGGCTTTTCCCTCTCTTCGGGAGGCAGGGTCTCGGGAGTGTGCATCTGCTCCTTTATCTTGGCGGATACCCTTCTCTGTTCGAGGCGTCTCTGCTTCAGCTTTATAAGTTGGCGTTCTATCTCGTCGAGGACCTGATCGAGGGCGGTGAAGACATCCGTATCCTCTTCCCAAGCGTGGATAGAACCGTGGGGGACGTTTTTAAGATACATGTGCATGTCCACCCTGTAGACTATGGGCTTACTGTCTCCCGCAAAATCCTTATGGCGGGACCTTACCGCGGATATGGAAACCACCACCTCAACTTGATCCTCTCCGGCTTCCTTGAGGTATCTGTTGAATCTTTTGAGTTTACCCTCTATGAAGCTTTTCATAGCGTCGGTTATTTGAATGTCCACACCTCTGAATTCAACGTTCATTCCTTTCCTCCTCCTATATTTGATGATATCAGCTTGAGAAACTCTTTTACTACTTTTTCCTTTGAAAAGGCCTTTGCGGAGATCTTGCACCTTTCACGCATCTTCTTTATGGACTCTTCACTTAAGTTCAGTATGTGCAGGATCTTTTCGATCAAACCTTGCATATCTCCGTAAGGAACTATAAAGCCGTTTTCCCCATCTTTTATTAGGAAGCTGTAATCCGCAAACTCGTTTGCAAAAGCCACCACGGGAGTCCCTACACACAGACTTTCGACCACTACCCTACCGAAACCTTCTGTTTTTGAAGTCAAGACAAAAAGATCCGATCTGCTAATGTATTTGTAGGGGTTAGGAGTCTTCCCGGTAAACAAAACGTCCCTTTCTATGTGCAGATCGCGAACAATTTTTCTTAGTTTCTCTTCCTCCCTTCCGCCCCCTACCAAAACGATCCTGACGTCGTCCCTTATACGCTTTATTTGGGCGAACGCCTCCAGAAGCAGATCAAGGCGCTTTTCGGGAGAGAAACGCGCTACGTTTATGAGAATTTTGTGATCTTTAAAAAACTCCTCGTATTTCGGATCTAAAGGTTCCTTTGAAAGATCGGAAATCTTCTCAAGATCGAAAGGTTCATAAATGACGTGTATGTTATCGAGATTTAACGCTTCTTTAAGATCCCTTTCCACGGTAGGGGATACAGCGAGCGTTGCATCTAAACTTGAAAATACTTTTCTGAGAAAAGCTCTGTAGGGTGCTTTCTTTAAGCCTTTGAGTTTCAACCTATATATGGGATTCCTCATTATTCCGAAGAACTTAATCTTCTTCCTCAAAGATCTGGGAAGGATCGACCGGGCAAAGAAGAGATTTACTATTTGACCGAGCATATCCGCAACGACAACCGAGGGCTTTTCCGAGTTTAAGATCTTTGCGATCTTCATAACCCTTACCGGATCTCCTCCGTTAAGGTAAATCGTGCCCTCCGGTAAGGGAGTTTCTCCCCTTTTGTTGGCCACAATTTTAACTTCGAGGCCTTCTTGCTTTAAACCTTCGTATAAAGTAATTACAGATGTGTAGTGTCCTCCCGTTGACGGGGTGGGAACATAAATTATGACCTTCACCCTTTCGCTAAAGATTTTACCCTCTATCCTTATTCCCTATGGATCCTGTTGCGATCGTAACGGGTATAAGGAGAGTAGGATATGAAATTGCAAAAGATCTCCTAAGCAAAGGTTTCAACCTTACGGTAGTTTACAAATCATCGAAAGATAAAGTAAAGGAACTTCAAAGGTTAGCGGAGAAAAAAGGCAGAAAAGTTCTTGCTTTAAAGATCGATTTAAGGGATGAAGATCCTCAGGTTATAGTAGATGAGACTTTAAAGACCTTCAGCAGGGTAGATGCTTTAATCCATCTTGCTTCACCTTATTACAGAACACCGCTGAGTAATATCTCCAAAGAAGCCTTCTACGATCACTTCAAACCCATAGCTGAGGCTTTTTACTTTATGGCCCTTGCTTTCTACAGAGCTTCTATGAAAAACGAAGGACCTATTAAGGGAAGGATAGTAGCTTTCGGGGATTGGGCCGTAGAAAAGACTCCTTACAGAGGGTATTCTTCCTACTTCATCGCAAAGGGTGCCCTCCACAGTGCGGTTAAGGTTTTGGCCAAAGAATTCGCACCCGACGTTCTGGTAAACTGCATAGCACTCGGCCCAACCTTGAAAGCTGAGGATCTCTCCGAAGAAGAATGGCAAAAGATTCTTAGAAATACGCCTTTGAAGAGACCGGTTTCCTTAAGAGATGTCTTAGATCTCACTATGTTTTTGCTCAGAACCGAAAGCATGACGGGAGAGATCCTGTTTTTAGACTCAGGGCGTCACATAGCGGGTTCGGGGGTGGGGTCAGTGGGATGAGGAAGGTTGTAGTTCTCACGAGTGCGGGTATAGAGAGTGCATCCTTATGCGGGTATTACCTATCTAAGGGATTTAGAATCTATCCCCTTTACGTTAAAACGGGTCAGAGATGGGAAAGGATAGAAATGGAAAAGGTAAAAGTGCTTACGGATTTTTTAAGGCACCGCTTCAAGAGGGTTGCACCCCTCAGGATAACCTCCTTTCCTACCTTCTCAACCGGACCCTTTCAAAAACCCAAGGAAGAAAAAGACATAGAGATACCTTTGAGGAACCTAACCCTTCTAACGGTAGGTATACTGTTCGCTTTAAAAAAAGGTGCGGATGCGGTTGCTGTGGGTAGTTTGGGTATGTATGACTTTCCCGATAACAGGGAGGAGTTCTTTAAGGAGGTGGAATCTCTTACGAGGAAGTTTTCTTCTCTTAAGATAGACATAGAAACCCCTTTTATGGGTATGGAAAAACATGAGGTGATAAAGACCTTTCACAGGACGGTTCCCCTCGGTTTGACCTTCTCGTGTGCGGATCCCGTAAGAGACATGCACTGCGGGGTGTGTGTAAAGTGCAGAGAAAGAAAAGAAGGCTTCCAAAGGGCGGGGGTGGAAGATCCTACTTCCTACTACTTTCAATAGTGCTGACCGCTTCTTGGTTAATCTTTTCCAGATCGATTATAAGCGCTACCTCGTCGCAGTTAGGAAACTTAACACAATTTACGCAATCTCCCCAGACCTTATGAGGGAGTTTAGTTTTATCTATTTCTTCAAACCCTAAAGCTTTAAAAAACTCGTTTGCGTAAGTTAGCGTAAAGACTCTCCTTATACCGAGACTTAGTGCTTCTTCAAGGCAAACCTTTACGAGCTTAGTCCCTATACCCTTACCTTGGAGATCCTCCTTAACAGCCAAGCTCCTTATCTCCGCAAGATCTTCCCAAACTACCTGAAGCGCCACGCATCCTACAACCCTTCCCCCTTCTTCGTAAACCCAAAAGTCCCTTATGTGTTCGTAAACGGAGTTCAAGCTCCTCGGCAGAAGTAGACCCCTTTGGGCATACTCCTGTATTAGAGAAACTATAGCCACAGCATCGCTTACTTTTGCCTTTCTGATCATGTTTTACCTTTTGAGGATGTCTTTAGCGAGAGTATCTATCTCCTTCGCAAGGTTTATGTCCTTTTCGGTAATACCCCCAGCTTCATGGGTGGTCAGCTTTACCTTCAGCTTTTTAAAGGAAACCTCCAAATCAGGATGGTGCCAGCGTGCTTCCGCTATACCGCCTATAGCGTTCACGAGAAACAGGGTTTCCTTCCAGTTCTTCGTCGAGAATTCCTTATATATAAAACCTTCTCCCAAGCTCCAACCTTCCAAGTCCCTTAGAGCCTCTTTTACCTTTTCTTCGCTTAGCTTTTCCATGGCAATATAATTTAAACCGCCATCAGAAAAATACCATGCTCGCGTAGGAAACTTTTGAGTCCGTAGGATCCTCGTGGTAAATCTTGTAGTCTAAAGTTTTCCCTTCTTGGGATCCTACTAAAGACAGTATCTCCAAGAAAACGAAGTTGGTAAACTGACCGTCTATTCTCGTCCTGTTGTTGTCAGAAGCGAGCAGGTCAAAGGCTTCCTCATTTTTCATCTTGGAGAGCAGATCAAGATACTCCTTGTCTCTGGGAGAAGGATCGTAGCTGTGGGGGTCTCCGAACTTCCTGCCCACGTGACTCATGTCCACGCTGGAGATAACCAAGAAATCCCTTCCTTCCAAAGCTTTGACTATTTTTTCGGAAGCCTCCTTTAGAAAATCCTTCTCTCCGTAAGAAACAATCATGGGAACAACCTTTGCTTTTGGAAAAAGAAGCTTTACGAAGGGCATCTGAAACTCTACAGAGTGCTCATTTTTGTAGGCGAGTATGTCCTCAAAAAGGTCGTGATCGAAGAGTTTTTGTAGCTTATCTACAACTTCCTTGTCCACCTCTACCCTGCCGAGAGGTGTCTCAAAGTCTAAGGGACATACGGAAAGAGGCGTAGCGTGAAAGTAGTGGGAGACCCCCAAAACTACCACCGTTTCGGGATCAGCGTCTACGGCACTGTAGCCTATACCGTAGGTGGGGAGAGCGACCCTCATATCCATGTGGGGCACAAGAAGGCCCTTAGCTTTAACTTTAGGGATTTCCAGAAGCGACCCCTTTAAAAATTTTTCCAACTCCTTCGGATCCTTCGGATAAGCTTCTCCCGCGTGGGAAGGTGTCTTTACACCCGCACTGAGGATCTTTTCTCTCTCTTGCTTTAGCTTTTCTTCAAAGCGATCGTTTAAAAGAAAGTAGAGCTTGTCCAAGGTTTCTATAACGGTTTTGAGGTCCTCGGAGGTGAGTATAGATCCCGTTCTTCTTAGGAACTCCGCCTTTATGTCTTCGTGCGTTCTCGTTCCGTCCATAAGGGAAAGGATCAGAACGAAAGGTAGCGTTACTACTATAGGTTCACTCAAGCCCAAAGGGTCGGTTATGAGAAATTTGTCTCCCAACGGCTGTATATTTAAAAACCTTACCTTAGGCTTTTCCATCAAACCGCCTTTTCGTAAATTACTTTAGGTTTTTGCCTGTTCTTGACCGTTTCTTCGTCCACTATGACCTTCTTTACATTACCCAAAGAGGGAACCTCGAACATGATGTCTGTCATTATCTCTTCCATGATGGCCCTGAGGCCCCTGGCTCCCGTTTTCCTCCTTATGGCTTCCTTGGCTATCTCTCTCAGGGCACCTTCGGTAAACTCAAGTTCGACCCCGTCAAGTTCGAGGAGTTTCTGATACTGCTTTACCAAGGCATTTTTAGGTTCAACGAGAACCCTTACGAGATCCTCCTCCCCGAGTTCGTCCAAGACAGCTATAACGGGAAGTCTACCTATAAATTCGGGTATAAGCCCGTATTTTATTAGGTCATCCGGCTCCACATAATGAAGGACATTCTCCTCATCGCTTACTTTCTTTATTGAAGACTCAAAGCCTATGGTAGACTTTCCGAGGCGGTTTTTGATAATCTCATCTAAACCTACAAAGGCACCACCGCAGATAAAGAGAATGTTAGTCGTATCCAACTGAATGAACTCTTGATGGGGGTGTTTTCTTCCCCCTTGAGGCGGGACGTTAGCAACCGTGCCCTCTATTATCTTCAGAAGGGCCTGCTGGACACCTTCACCGGATACATCCCTCGTTATTGAGGGGTTTATCCCGCTCTTTTTAGCTATTTTGTCTATCTCGTCTATGTAAACTATGCCCTTCTGTGCAGCTTCCACATCGTAGTCACAGGCCTGAAGAAGTCTCGTAAGAACATTCTCCACATCCTCTCCCACGTAACCTGCTTCTGTGAGGGAGGTAGCATCCGCTATGGCGAAGGGAACGTTCAGGATCTTGGCCAAGGTTTTCGCAAGGAGGGTTTTCCCCGACCCCGTAGGCCCTATCAGAAGAACGTTGCTCTTTTCTACCTCCACACCCTCAAGATCGAGTCCCGCTTCCTTGGCCTTTATCCTCTTGTAGTGGTTGTAAACAGCAACTGAGAGTATCTTTTTAGCTCTCTCTTGTCCGATGACATATTCGTCAAGGATACTCTTTATCCTCTCGGGTTTAGGAAGATCGGAAAGGTCGAGGTTGTAGTTTTGAGATTTGTTCTGTTTTACTATCTGACTACACTTCTCAACACACTTGTCGCAAATATAAACTCCCGATGGACTTTCTATTAAAAGCCCCGTCTCTTCTTGAGGGGCCCCGCAGAAAGAACATCTCGGCTTTTTCATATCACTCCCTCTTCTCAATTACCTTATCGATCACACCGTATTCTCTTGCTTCCTCCGCTGACATAAAGTAGTCCCTTTCCACGTCCTTTTCTATCTTTTCTATCGGCTGTCCCGTGTGTTTTGCCAGTATTTTGTTGAGCATCTCTTTTATCCTCTTTATTTCTTCCGCGTGGATTATTATGTCCGTCGCTTGACCCTGAACACCTCCGAGAGGCTGGTGGATCATGATCCTCGAATGAGGAAGGGCGTATCTCTTACCTTTGGCTCCCGCAGCGAGGAGAACAGCCCCCATGGAAGCTGCTTGACCTATGCAGATGGTTACCACGTCCGGTTTTATGTATTGCATCGTGTCGTAGATGGCCATGCCCGCTGTAACGGACCCGCCGGGAGAGTTTATGTAGAGGTATATGTCCTTTTCCGGGTCTTGGGACTCTAAAAAGAGAAGTTGGGCAACTATCAGGTTAGCTACGTGATCGTCAATAGGGAAACCCAGCAAAACGATCCTATCCTGAAGAAGTCTTGAGTATATGTCAAAGGCCCTTTCACCCCTCGGCGTTTGCTCTATTACTATGGGAACGAGCTGATTGAGAATATCCTTCATGTTTCTCCTCCTTGATCCTTTTTCTTAGCACTTTTCTTGGAAGCTTTCTTCGTTTTCTTGGTTTTTTGAGGCTTCTCCTCTTTTTTCTCTTCAGTTTTCTGAGTTTCGGGCTCTACCTCCTTTATCTTCACCTTAGAGATTATCTCCTTGAGGGCCCTGTTTCTTCTTGCGTCTTCCACAACGATGTTGAACATTCCCCTTTCTTCAAAGTATTTCCTTACCTCTTCTTTAGAGGCGTTCATCTGTCGGGAGAGATCCTCGAGTTGTTTTTCTATGTCCTCTTGGGTGGGTTCTATACCCTTTTCTTCAGCATACTTGTCAAGGATGAACCTCAGCTTTATGTTGTTTTCCGCTATACCTTTAAGCTCGTTAGCAAGCGCCCTGTAGTCTATCTGCTTTGGATCAACTCCGAAGGCTTGCAGGCTCCTTACCCTCTGATCTATTAGAAAACTGAGCTCTCTTCTCAGAAGGGTTTGGGGGACTTCGATGTCGTGAATTTCAACGAGCTTGTCCGCTACAGCATCCTCTAAGATCATCTGCTTTGTTCTTTCTATCTCCTGCTTTAGCTTTTCCTCTATGTCCTTTTTTGCCTCCTCCCAGTTTTCGTATCCGAGCTCTTTTGCAAAGTCGTCTCCTACTTCGGGAAGCACTTTTCTTTTGATGGACTTTATCTTGGCCCTTATGTTGGCTCTGCCCACCTCATTTCCTTGAGGATCGTAGAGAGGAACGTTTTCAAGCTTTACCTCATCTCCTTCTTTCTTTCCTATGAGTTCCTTTTCAAGTTCCTCACGGAACATCTTTTGCCCTATAATTCCTGAGGTTTCTCCCGAAACCTTTTCCCCTTCTCCTTCAGGCGTAATCTCTACTACCTCGTAATCTATGCTGACCAAATCACCTTCCTGAACTGTCCCTTCTTCCACGGGTTCCCAAGAGGCGTGCTCTTCCCTGAGGGCATTTATTCTGTCTTCTAAAAGCTTTTCGTTGAACTCTACTTTAGGAACTTCCACCTCTAAGCCTTCTACATCTTTGAGTTCAAACTCCGGTGCTATTTCAAAGACTACCCTGTAGGTAAGTTTGGGAACCTTTTCCTCGAGTTTGATTTCTTCCAAGAATATGTCCGCAACGGGCTTGAGACCGCTCTTGTCTATTGCTTCTTTCAGCGTTGCATCGGAAACCTTCTTACCCACCTCTTCTTCTATGGCGTCCCTGAACTTTGCTCTTATGAGCCAAAGGGGTGCGTTTCCCCTGCGGAAACCTTCGATCTGGACATTCTTCCTTATCTCTTCACACACCTGATCGTAGTAGTTTTTTACCGTATCCCCTTCCACTTCAACGGTCAGAGCTTTGAACAGGCCTTCCCTGTCTTCCACAGCAACTTTCATAAAGTCTTACCTCCGAGAAAAATGCGGGTGGAGGGAGTCGAACCCTCACGCCCTTACGGGCACCGGATCCTAAGTCCGGCGCGTCTGCCAGTTCCGCCACACCCGCTAAGGGAGAATATTATAAAATTAGCGTCGGTTATGCATCTGAACTTAACAGAGGATCAGATAAAAAAACTCGCTCAAAAATACGAAGTTATACCTATCTATACGGAGTTTCTTGCGGATACAGAAACACCTCTTTCGATTTATCTAAAGCTAAAGGAAGAAGGCAAGTTTGTTTTCCTCCTTGAGAGTGCGGAAGGAGGGGAAAAGTGGGGAAGATACTCCTTCATAATAAGGGGTTCGTCCTTTTACATAAGAGGTAAAGGGCCTTTCGGTGAGGTTTACGATAGGGGAAGGGTAACCTTCTTTCACAGTAACGATCCTTTAGGGAAGATAAAGGAGTTCTTCCACAGGTTTAAAACTCCGGATGATGAGGATCTACCGAGGTTCTGGGGAGGACTGGTAGGGTATATAGCCTACGACATTATCAAGTTTTACGAGCCTGTCCCGGATGAAAATCCCGATCTGGTAGGGGTATTCGACTACTACCTCGTTCTAACTGATCTCGTGATAATCTTCGACAATCTAACGGGAAAGGTAAAGGTTCTTTACCCTCTGATAGTAAGGAGGGGCTTGGAAGATCAGGTAAGGGTGGGAAGAAGGAAGATAGAAGAAACGGTGGAGATCATAAGATCAAAGACCGCCCCTCCCATACAA
>WFYK01000189.1 GCA_015490105.1 Aquificaceae bacterium
CAGGATTTTCCTTAAAGCTTTGCAAAGCCCTGAAAAAGCCCTTGAAGTCCTTTATCACCTGTCTTATCACATACTGGACAAAGGGAGTATTTCTTATCTTTTCCTTTTGTGTTCTGAGGTCTTGAAGAAGCCTGAGCAGCTTTTCGTTTACTTCTATGTTCCTCAATATTCTTTCGAACTCTTCAGTGTATTTCCCCGAGTATCCTCTTGAAGAAAGGAGTCCATAAAGAATTGACTGATTCAGGGGCCACTCACCGTAAAGCTTTTTGTATCTCCTGACAAGGATTATGAGCATGTTCCTGAAGTGTGCAAGGTCGTAGAGGAGTTTTCTAACCTTTTCCTTCCTCTCCCTTCCCGAAATTCTTATTGTGAGAACCTTTTTAGCTGATAACATCCTCCACCACCTTCCTGAGCTTCCTTCTGTTTGAATAATACTTCATTAATGTAAGTTCCCGTTTTTAGTTTTCTTCTTCCTCATACTCAAGTTTTTCATACTCAAGCTCCAGCTCCCTTTTTGCCTCCTCTACGAACTCTTTGCCCAAGATATTGGCTAAGATATGATCAACTATTTCTTCCGCTTCTTCTTCCGATACTTTCCATGTGTTTCGTGCCTCAATCAGATAATTAAGTGCTTCGTCCACAAGCTCCTCCCTAATATCCTTAGGACGGTAAAGGATGTTATACCGGCTACTTATAGACAGTATTTTCAAAGCTTTCCCGAAAAGCTTTTCATAAAGACTGCTACTTACCATCATGACTGACACCTCCCAATAGTATTGACGATTATTAATATAACAATCCCAAACGGGATTGTCAATACCTTTTGGGATTTGGAGCTATACCAATTCCTTATGGGCTTATAACAATCTCTTATGGGATTGACACAATAGCAAGCGGGATTATAGTTTTTAGCTATGGCAAGGATAAAAGACCTTGAAGAGGCTATAAGGCAAAGAGCGGAGCTAATAGGTCTAAGCGGTGAGCAAATAGAAAAGCTCTTAAGAGGCGAATACTCACATATAGCGGTGGGCGTATGGAAAGACAAAAAGCAGAAAACTAAGAAGGAAGGGCTACAACTAAAGGCATACCACGGAGGCAAAAAGATAGGGCTAAAGCTAACCACCCGAGAAGAGCTATTTACCCCTATGAGGGAGCTGGTAAAGCTATACAAGGCGTATAAGTTCCTTACCGAGGACTGGCAGGAAGTGAAAGAGATACTAAGAAGAGAGACACCCTACACCGCTGAAAAGCCAGAAGACCGAACATAGAAAGGCTTGTCTATTGAAGCATCAGGTGTTATCTTTGATAACAAGAACCTTTGAGGGGAAGAGGTATGAGGTTCTTTGGAAGGAAGAAGAAGGAGGAGGAAGAGGAGAAAATACCTGTATCCGATTTAAGTATCTTTAACAGTATCTTTGAAAAAGCTGTAAAAAAAAGGATGGAAGAATCCTCTGAAAGTAGTAGATCTTTGTCTACAAAGGCTTCCGAGGCAGAGCATTCTGATACGAAAGAGAAAAAGGAAGAGAAGAAGGAGACCAAGCCCCTTAACAGGGACGATATACTCCTTGAGATACTCAAAGAGCTAAGAGAGCTGAACTCCAACGTGAAGGCTATGATAGTGAGGATGGATGTAGAGAGAGAGGAAAATGCAAGGTTCAGGGAGAATGTTATAGAACTTCTGGCAAAGCAAGTAGCAAAGCCTTTCTAAGTTATTCTCCCTATTATGAACCCGCTTTTGTCCACATTATTGATTATCCTTCCCGTGACGGTGTCGTAGATCTGTCCGTCGGGGTTTACGCTCCAACCTCTTTCCGCCAAAGCTCCGTAGTCGTAGATGTTCCCTTCCTCGTCAAGGCGGATCTGCTTACCCTGATAGTTGAGGTAGAAGTTGGGATTGGTTCTCATTTCGCTGAGAACTCTGTCCCTGACGCTCATATTGTCCCAGACGTTCTTCTTAAGTTCGTTAAGGGAACCGAAGTTCAGGGCTTGGTGGAGGGCTTGGTTCCAAACTTTTTCAAACTCCTCCCTGCTAACGCTTTTGTCTATAATCCCGAGATCTCTCGCAAGAAGGTAGCCGTCTATGGCAAAAGAGGCTCCCGTTCCTATGAGGGGAACGGTTCCAACTATCCCGCTTGCAAGCTCCAAAACGGCCCCCTTCCAGTCCCCCTCTTCAGCCCTCTGGTAGGCAAAGAAAGCTCCCGCAGCTATGCTGAGAAGAGGTATCTTCTTCAGGAGAGACTTAACTCCCTGTTCGCCTGCGGTCTCTGTAATTTTCGGAAGCTGTTTCATTAAGGCCTTTTCTACATTCGGAGCTATATCGGGAATGCCTTTTTGAAGTTTAGCAAAAGCTTCGGGATTGCGGGAAGCAGCTTTGTTAGCAATACTTTGCATTTCTTCCAAGATTTTATTTCTTTCTGAGGAACTGGTTGTTTTATATAACCTATTTCTCAATTCAATCATTCTTTGAGCTTCATCATTTGTTAGTTCTATACCAAAATACTTCTTTGCATATTCCCTAAGTTGCTCAGGATTATTTATACCCCTAGGCAATCCCTTCTGAGGTATTGATTTTTCTGGAAGACCTTCGGGGCTACCACCCGGAAGGGGTTTGGCGTGTCCTCCCGGCAAGCCCTTAGGTCCCGTTCCGGGCGATCCCCCTCCTGTTTTGAAGGGGTTGGGTGCACTACCGAAGAGAGAGGTAATGGCGAGAATTACTCCTGCAGCGGCTGCAACCTTCTTCCTGTCCGAAACCGCTTCTCTTATCTGTGTGCTTATGCTTTCTCCTTTGAGTATGGTATTTATGGTGTCCTTGCCTACTCGTTTTTTAAGTTCCTGAGCTTTCTCCTTAACTTCTTTGGTTTGCTCTTCCAGTTTATTTTCTACTCCTCCCCTTATGTCTTGGTTTTTAAGCTCGGATGTATCTACGCTGACCTGTCCCGTCTCGCTTTCGACCCGCTTTCCTATTTCCTTTGCCCTTTCCAGAATATCCTGCCTGAAGCCCAAGTCGTTTGCAAACTTATCCAGAAGATCGTAGAGTTTTTCCCAGTTGTTTTGAGAAAGTTCTCTAACCGCTTGGCTGTAGCTTATCCCCCTATCCTCCGCATACTTGTCTATTATTGCAGGCAGGATATTCCTCGTCAGGCTGAGTTCCTCGCTCTGCAACTGAGAGTAGACGTTATCGAGCTTCTTGAGTTCCCCTTCAAGGTATCTAAGGTTTTCGGAGATAACCTTGCTGTAATCTCTGCCGTAGCCTTTGGTCTCGTCCGCACCGCTTCCCGAAGTGGATTCCGTAGCAACCCTTCCTCCCGTTTTCGTGATCGATCCTTCCCTGCCTCTGAACTGTGCCCCCGCCTGAACCTCTCCCCTTCTTCTCAGATGAGTTCCGAACTCCGCAAGGAAAGGCAGGGCCTTTCTAACTCTTGCAGGAAGTCTGTTGAAGATGGAGGAGGGTTTCGGAGGTGTTTTAGAGTCTGAAACACTACCGACAGTTCCATGTCTGAAGGTTCCTGCTTCTCCCTTTGCCCTTACACCGTATTCGTCTTCTATTGCTTTTAAGGTTTCCCAAGCGTTCTTCACTTCTTCCGCACTTATCTTGCCTTGGTAGTAGGCCTTGAGTATCTCCGAATACATAGCTTTGGTTACATCAGACCAGCCCTCGGTCTTTTCGTTGAACTCCTGGATCATCGTTTCAAGCACGTGTCTGCGTTCTCCAAGCTCTTTCATCAATTCACCTTTAACAGCTCCGACAGGAAAACCTTTTACGGAGATTATTCCATATTCATTGATCCCCAGTTCCATTCCCGCATAATCCAGTTTTCCGCCGAAATGCCCGCCTTTTCCTATCACGAAGCTGTAACTTGCACCTTCTTTATCCCTAAAGGACAGAAGATATCCGTTTTTACCTATCCTTACCTCTATGAGGCCTACCTTATCCCAACTGAGACCGCTCTCCTTTAAAATGTTATCCACGTCGTTCGCAAGATTGGGGTCGATTTTCATAAGGTTTTTTTCCATAACCTCTCCCGAAGGGGCGGATATGGTAGCGTTAGCTCCAGCAGGTTTGATAGAACCGTTCTGTATGAGAACATTCTGCATGGCAAAACCGCCTTTTCCAAGAGCACTATGGACCATCAGTTCTCCGCCGGACGTTTTCGTTGCTTCCCCGTAAAAACCCTCCAGTCCCGCTCTGCCGAGATCACCCTGAACTCTGTTGGTGCTCATGTTTCCTTCCGTCCAGTTTCTCCAGTTAACCACCTCTGCGGAAAAGACATTCCTTGTGAGAACGCTCTCCGTAAAGGTGTTCATCCTTATGTTGTTTACCCCTACCTCTCCCGCTTTGAAGGATCCCGTTGCCACCTGAGCAGCAGCTCCCGACGCCGCAGAGGAAACCACCCCCGCTCCGCTTCCCGCAAGGGAGTTCATCGTATACATGGAAAACCCTCCCGCTACAAGGAGGGCAAAGAAGGGGACACTCCAGTAATACTGCCCCACCATGTTCACGTATCTCATGGCTTCCGAAGATATAAGCCCCTGCTTGTAAAGAGCAAGACTGCTCCACCCCATTCCTCCCGATCCCCAAAGGGAGGTTATATCTTCAAAGAGCGCCCCCGTCTTCACAAGGACTATCATGTTCAAGATCACGTCTATAACATGCCAAAGGGAAAGCCATAGCAAAACGGTCATCATTCCCGTAAAGATAACCCTCCTTGAAAAGAGGGTTCCCCCGAGCATCAAAAGGATCACCACTATGGGGATGGAAGAAACCGCTATAACGGTCATTATCCCTTTTATAACGGGGATGTAGCTTTTGGCAAGGAAGCTTGTTACCACACCCTGAGAGGCAAGCTGTCTCTCCGCAAGGGCGGTTCCCACCGCCACCTGCGAGGCGGATACTCCGTTAGCCTGAAGCCAAGAAGCCTGCGCTATAAGGAACTGGTTCATAAAGATGTTGTAAAAGAGAAAATCTTGAGCGGTTCCCGTATAGTTCAAAAGGTAAGATAGAGAGACGCTAAGGGCGGATCCGAATTGGGCACCGAGTCCCGTTACCTTCCCCAAAAAGTCTATGGCAAAGGTGGTATAAGTATTAAGATCTCCTATGAGGTTGCCCAAAGCGGTCTGACAGTCCACAACCAAAACGTTTCCGCTTGTATCCCTGTAAGTGGTAGTAAGGGCAGGGTTCACATTGGTAAGCTCCGCCACAAAGTCCCCGTTAAGGAGTTCATCCCTGCTTATGTATCCCCCTAAGATACCGGGAATAACACAGTCTACCGAAAAGTTACTCAAATTCCCCATTATCCGCTCATCAATTATCCTGTGGTCTACCGCATTCTTGAGGGCTATAAGCCCAGAGAACAGCCCGCTGTTCGTGTAGCTGATCTCATTCGGAACCCCGAAGGTGGTTTCTATGATTTCCCCCAACCTGTATTCAAAGGTGCTGAAGATGGCAAGGGGGTAAGCTACCCCTATGGGAACAGCGGTAACGTCGTAAACGTCCCCCGTTGATTTGTCTACGATCGTAACCCTTGTAACAGGGCCTCCTACAAAGAAGAGGAAGATAAGGTATGTGGCAAGAAAGTAGGTAACAGGATACCAAGGGTTTCTCAGCCCTGCCTCCACCGCTATACCGCCCTCTCCCGAAACCCTACCCCTTATCCAAGCGATCAAAAGAACGGCCATGCTTAAAGTAAGGGCTATCTTGAGCCAAGTAACATACTCCGCTTGGGTTACAAGCATGGAAATCCCTTCAAGGGCTTGTTTTAGAACGTCTCCATACCCCCAAGCGTAAACTGTATCCATATTGACTCCTCCTTACTTATGATGTTTATTTAATATAAAACTTTTGGAGGGAATTTAGGATGGCGGTAAGGAGAGAGGTTCAAGGAAGGATCCTTATCTCTGCGGGGAAAACTTACACCTTCACCGAGAGCGTTCGTGACATGGCAGGGATGGAGAGCACGGGGATAGAGAAGTTGATGGCGGACACCTTGGAAGAAGCCCTATCGGAACTCAGGGAAGGAGAGAGGGTGGTTTCCATGGACTCGGGGTTTGTGACCAAGAACATGACCACGCACTTTTGGGTGGTGTTAGTGGCGGAGAAGGGAAGTGAGGAAGGCGGTGTTTATTCTTCTTCTGTTTCTGAAGCTGAGTCAGGGGGTTGAGCTTTATGAGATAGCGGAACCCGACCTGTTAGAGGAGATACGGATGAGGGCGGAGTCCCTTACCATACCTTCGCAGGAGCTTAAGGAGAAGATAGAAAGCCATGAAGGTTTTTACCTTCCCCCTGCAAAGGAGAGCAAGGTCTACGAAGTGGATCCCACCTACTGTTTAGAAGAGGACATCTACTATATGAACGGGGACAGGTGGGAGGTTCTTTATCCGAAGGGGTATTGTTTCAACCCTATTGACTACATACCCTACGAACCTCCTCCGATGGTGGTATTCAACCCTTGTAGGAAGGAAGAGAGGGAGTGGGTTTTAAAGAGGCACGGGGAAGCTATCCTCGTGTCAACGGGGTGTTCCCTGAGGAAGGTAAGGGAGATGGGTTTAAAGGTCTACTTTTTGACGGAGGAGCTTGTGAGGAAGCTGTCTTTGGAGGGAACCGTATCGGTTATAAGGGTGGACAGGGGGAGGAGAAAGATCGTGGTGGAGGTGGTGGATGTTGATAGTGGGGGTAAGAGAGGATCTTCAGGAGAAGTTCATAGAGAAGCTAACTGAGGCGGGCATAGTGGCAAGGGTTTGGTATGAGTGTGAGGGGGATGAGGATGTGGTAGTGGTTCCCCCCGAGATGGTGGATGAGGGGGTAGTTTTGGAGGTAGGTGAGGTGTGAAAAGGCTTGCGGCTTTAGCGCTCGGGCTTTCTATTTTGGTTACCCCTCTTCTCTCTTTTGGTAGTGCGGCGGTGGCCGCTTGCACGGCGACGGGGGAAGGAACGCCTGCGACCGCCACCAAGATATGGACTACCGCCATAGCGACCATATACAACGTCTTTCCCATAAGGATAGGCGGGGTAACGATAATGACCTTTCAGGGGCTTGAGGACTTTTCTGCGGTATCTGACGTTCCCGTATGTCTGTGCATGGATCCCTTTCCGAGGCTCGGGATAAAGGTATCCCTTTGGGAACCCGTAGCCTTTATGGAGGTGACATCTATACCGGGATGCTTCCCTTCTATAGGGGTAGGGGTTCCCGTTCCAACCCCCCGTGGGCAGACGGGTTTCGGGAGGTCGGATACGGATCTCGGGGGAAAGCACTCATACAACTTTCACTACATAAAGTTTCATCCCTTTTTCCTTCTGAACCTCTTTTTAGATTTCGTGTGTTTAGAGGGAGAACCTCTTGACATAGGGTATACGACCGAGCTTGATCCCCTTTGGAATAACGACCTTTGGGCGGGGATACTCAACCCCGAGGCGATACTTGTAGCGAACCCCATAGCCCAGCTTGCCTGTATAGCGGATGCGGGTGCGTCTGCGGTAGGGTTTCCCCTTGATTTTCTGTGGTGGTGTCTCGGTTCGTGGGGAAGTCTTTATCCCATGACGGGGAACTCCAATCAGGCGGATGAACCTTCGGGAGCTTTTGCTATAGCGGCAAGGGGCATAGCCAAGCTCCACCGTCAGCTCATGCTTTGGGGTAGCATCGGGGAAGCGGGTCTCTGCGGAAGGTATCCCATGCCCATCATGAGGAAGTCCCAGTATTCCCTTCTACCCGTTCATCCCGTTCCCTTTCCCTTTAGGGTTCCCATAGGGAGAACCTCAATCCTTTGGGCGGAGGGACAGGAAGCTCCCTTTGTTAACAAGCACAACTGGGTGATGATGGTGTATCGCAAGAGGGACTGCTGTGCGTTTTAAGGGGTTTCTTTTGGGCTTAGCGGTTGGGCTGGTGTTCGGTGCTGAGGATTACGGGGCAAAGTCTGTCTATGAGACCTTCAAAGGGAAGGTGGGGAGTAAGGAGGGGATAAGGCAGAACTTTGAGAGACCTTTAACGGAAGAGACCCCCATGGAGAACATAGCGGGGACGGAGAGGTTTTCGGGGCAGGTGAGGTGTCCCTCAAGGAGTGATGCGGTTGAGATCTACTTTGTGCCTTTGGGAGGAGGAGATCATCGGGTGATAGTGAAAGAGGACTTGGACTTAGACGGAACTTATGAGTATGTGTTTGACACGGACAGCTTAGGGATAAGGGTATCGGGTGTGTGCAATGCGGGGATAGTTTCCTGTGACCCGGGATCTTGGAGCAACTGTAGGTATTACTTTTGGGATGTCAGCCCTGAGGGGTATGTGAGCCTTGTGGAGACCGATAACACAGCTCTTTTGGGCGGGTGTTTTTGCGCCAACTCTTCCTGCGGGGTGGATGCCCTTGTAGAGGAGACGATGGACATGGTGGGAGGAGGGGTAGCACAGGCGATAATGAGGGCAAGGGAGGACTTGGGTGTATCTCCGAGCGAAGCGGATTTAGGATCATACCGCTTGACCTTGAGGGTTCAGCAGGCTCAGGGTTGCGGGAGCGGAGGATACGGAGAGGAGGACGTAAGGGCGTTGGCACAGTATTATGAGGCTCAGGTTCCTCCCCCGTCTATGGATTATGTTCTTACGAACCCCGAAGTTCAACAGAGTGAGGACTCTCCCTATTACCTTGTCAATCAGGCGGTTAACCTTCAGGTAAACGGTCAGAGTATGGGGGTGCCCTCGGAGATTTCCTGTGACATTCGCAAGGACGTGTCCGTTTACACGACGGACATGTATGAGGATTGCACCGATACTTGGGTAGACTCCAACGGTGAGGTGTGGTGTATAGAACAGAGGTATGACGTAAACAAGGGAGGGAGCCACTGTAACGGTTGGGGGTGTAGGGACTGCAGTCCTCTTGCTCAGGGGGGAGGTTGGGTAGAGTGCGGGGAGGCTGTAAACGATGGTGGAGGTTGGTCTTACAACTGCACAACCGACCTTTGTGTAGTTTTAGACGAAGTAAACGATGTTGTTGTTTCTCTGTGGTATGACTGGGGTCCCATAGTTGTAGATGTGGATGAATGGGGCACTTATGAGTATTGGTCTAACAACTTCTTTTTCAAGCTCGGATCCCTTATAAGCTCTGAGACC
>WFYK01000190.1 GCA_015490105.1 Aquificaceae bacterium
ACCCTGCGGTCAAGCCTACGGTAGGATTGTCTACGGGAAGCAGATCCACATACCTCCACAGGCTCTTCGGGCCTTGCTCTATCTTTTCACGGGAGATGACCTTTCTTATGGCACTGTAGTCGTAAACTACCTCAAGAGGCCCGAAACAAAACTCACATACGTGTATGGGCTCAACCGGGTATTCACGACCGCACTCTCTACACTTGAGGCCTTTAACCTTTTCCACCTGAGCCCTCCTTCAAAGAGAGGGCCCCCGCAAGGGGGGACAAGGTATTACTCAAGTATTTCAAGAACGACCCTCTTGCCCGTTTTCCTCCCCATAGCGGAGAGGAGGGTCCTCAAAGCTCTCGCGATCCTCCCTTGCTTGCCGATAACCTTCCCGAGCTCGGAAGGATCAACCCTGAGCTCGATAACGACCGTCTTTTCACCCTCTATCTCGGTGACTTGAACTTTGTCGGTGTTGTCCACGAGAGCTTTGGCGGTGGTCTCGACGATGTCCTTCATTGCACTCATGCCTTCACCTCCTTAGGAGTTTTCTTCTTCACGATCCAGTAATCGCCGCTTTTTCTAAGCTCCAGATCTTCGGGAATAACCTCTTTCAAAACACCTTGGCTTTCCAATATAGCCTTCACCCTACTTGCTATCTCAACACCCTTCGTAAGCCATTCAGAAAGCTTATCTTTCTTAATTTCGATCAACACCTTCCTTTTAGGATCGTAGGTTCCCAATATGTCTATGTAGTTTCCCTCACGGGGAGACTTGGAATCCATGACGACGATCCTGTAAATGGGGTGATGTCGTCTTCCGAATTTGGCTAAGCGTATCCTTACCGCCATCCTCTTCCTCCAAAATTTAGGCTCTTTATTATCTTACAGGAAAAATTTTCTTGCAAGTTTCGGGAGAGGGAGGGAATCGAACCCTCCGGAGACTCCTCCCGAGGGAGCCTCCCGCGGGATTTGAAGTCCCGGGGCGGCACCAGCCTGCCAACCTCTCCCAACTCTATTAACTTATAGAGTATGCACGAAAGGAACTTGGAGCTTGCCAAGATATTCGAGAGAATGGCGGATATCTTAGAGTTCTTAGGTGACAACAAATACAGGATAAACACCTACAGGAGGGTAGCGGATCTGCTCGAAGAGCTTCAAGAGGATGTAGAAGATCTTTACCTGAAGGGGAAGCTCGAGGATCTGCCAGGGGTAGGACCTTCGACCGTTTTGAAGATAGAGGAGTTTCTTCGAACAGGAAAGATAAAAAAGTATGAAGAACTGAGGAAGAAGGTTCCCGAAGATCTTTTGGATCTTTTGGAAGTTCCGGGTATCGGGCCTAAGACTTTGAGGATCGCCTATGACAAACTTGGGGTTAGGTCAAAAGAAGACTTTATGAGGGTTTTAAAGGATGGTTCCTTGGCGAGGTTACCGGGTTTCGGTCCGAAGAAAGTTGAAAAGATTTTAAAGGGCTTTGAGCTTTGGGAAAGTGCAAAGAAGAGGATACCCCTGCTTGAAGCTTACAAAATAGGAAGTGCGGTAGAAGAGTTTTTAAATAGCTTGCCCCACGTAGAAAAGGTATCGGTAGCTGGGAGTCTCAGAAGAAGAAAGGAGACCATAGGAGACATAGACGTTCTCGTTTCCGCTCCCAAGGAAAAGTGGGCTTCCATCCACAAGGGTTTCTTAGCCTATCCTCAGGTAAAGGAAGTTATCTTGAGCGGTGAGACCAAAACGAGCGTTATCCTCAAAAACGGCAGACAAGTGGACCTGAGAACTGTGGAGCCTCAAAGTTGGGGAAGTGCTCTTCAATACTTTACCGGTTCAAAAGAACACAACGTCAGAGTAAGGGACATAGCTAAAGAAAAAGGACTTAAGCTGAACGAATACGGAATGTTTGACGCTAAAACAGGGAAAAGGGTAGGCGGTTCCTCTGAAGAGGAGATATACGAACTCTTAGGTATGGAATGGATACCTCCCGAAATAAGGGAAAATTGGGGAGAGATAGAGCTCGCTCTGGAGGGTAGACTTCCAGAACTTGTATCAGAAGACCAAATTAGGGGAGATTTCCACATGCACACTAACTGGAGTGACGGGATGAACTCTTTAGAAGAGATGGTTGCGGAGGCACAGAGACTCGGCTACGAATACATAGTCATAGGGGACCACTCTCAAAGTGCAAGGGTAGCGAACGGCTTGACTCCCGAGCGATACGAAAAGCAGTGGAAGGAAATAGAGAAGATAAACGAAGACTTTAATGTAGAAGTATTAAAGGGTTGTGAGGTTGACATACTGCCGGACGGGTCTTTGGATCTTCCTAACTCCTTACTCGAAGGGTTCGACTTCGTGGTTGCTTCAATTCACACGGGCTTGAATCAGGACAACACCTACAGGATCCTCAAGGCCATGGAAAACCCCTACGTGAACCTAATAGGGCACCCAACGGGCAAAGTCTACGGCCAAAGGGAACCCTACCCGCTTGATATGGAAAAGGTCATAGATCAAGCCTTAGAAACAGGGACCGCCCTTGAGATCAACACCGCTCGGGTGGATCTCAGTCCCGATCACATAAGGGCTTGCGTAGAAGCGGGAGTAAAGCTCGCGATAGTGACGGACGCTCACGCGGTGGGACACTTGAAGTTTATGAAGCTCGGGGTTGGCATAGCAAGGAGGGGCTGGGCTGTTCCAGAACTTGTGCTTAACACCTTTACCCTTGAAGAGGTTAGGGCTTTCGTAGAGAGGAAACGTCGCAGTCTTTGAATGTGTCCCAGCGGTATCTCACGAGAGGAAGATCCAAGGCTTCCCACTCTCTTTTAGACGCATCGTATACCCTCATATTTTCGTAGCCTATAAAATCCATCATCATGTAGACGAAAGCTGCACCCGTTCCCCCGAAGCAAAAGAGAAGGACTTCGTCCTCTTTGCTTATACCTTGGTTCTTCAGAAACTCATCCAAATAATCGGGGATCTCTATGTAGAGTTTTCCCGTTTTTTCATCTTTTTTAACCCACCACTCCCAAGGCAGGGGAACGGAACAAGGGACGTGCCCGTATTTCTTCGCTGCGGGAAACTTGGATATTCCAAAATAATGACCTACCGGTCTTCCGTCGATTATAGGTTTTTTACCTATGTTTTCGAGAAGATACTTCCAGTCTATTTCCTTTTTGGGGTTATAGCGAGCTTTGAAGTTTCCCTTAGGCCTTTCTTTCTCCTCATAACTTATCGGGAAGCCCTTTTCTACCCAAGCTTTCCAACCACCGTCCAAAAGCCCTACCTTCTCGTGGCCGAGGAGATGAAATATCCAGTAAGCGTAAACCGTTCCGAGGATCTCGTTCATCTTGTTACCTTTGTAGTAGAGGACTACGAAGGAATCGTTGTTTATACCCCACTTTCTGAAAAGCTTTTCGTATTCGGAAATCTTCTTCTTTATCAAAGCTCCCGTCTTTTCGTCCATAACGCGCCAATCTTCTTTTTCTGTTAGAACCGCTCCGGGAATGTGGCCCTCTACAAGGTAGCTTTGTGTGTCGGAAAATTCAAGGATCACCACTTTGGGATTTGTCAGATTTTCTTTTAACCACTCGGGACTGACCACTTTTGGGAAATCACCCCCGAAGGCGGAAACCAAGAACAAACCTATAAGCACAAATATTCGAACCACCATAATTATTTAAGTTTAAGCCAAAGAGAGGAGTGCTTCACCAAATTCTTCTATATCCTTTTGGCTGTAGCGCAGGCTTGCGGTAACCCTGAGGATCGCCTTACCCTTAGGAACAGTAGGATACCTTATTGCCTGAACGAAGAAACCCTTGCTGAGCAAAGCTTTTGAAATTTCTACAGCTCTTAGCTCATCTCCCACCTTTATGGGTATTATCGGTGTATTTTCTTGACCTCCCACCTCAAAGCCGGCCCGTTGCACCGCTTCTTCGAGGGACTTTCTAATCCTCCTTAAATCCTCCGTCCAATGTGGGTTTTCCTTTATCAGTTCTACCGCTTTTGAAACACCCGCGCATACGTGAGGTGGTAAGGAGGTGCTAAATATCAAGCTTCTCGCTTTGTTAACCAAATACTCCACCAAATCTCGGGATCCTCCCACAAAGGCTCCGTATCCGCCGAGAGCTTTCGATAAGGTTCCCATGACTATAACGTTCTCTTTCCAAGAGAGGCCCTGCTCTTGTATCGTTCCCTTACCCCTTCCTAAGGTTCCGGTTCCGTGAGCATCGTCTATGTAAAGGAGGCAATCAAATTCCTCACTTATCTCATACAAGGCTCTGAGATCCGCGGTATCCCCCTCCATACTGAAGACCCCGTCCGTCACAATTAAGATCCTTCTAAAGCGCTGTCTGTTCCTTTTCAAATAGTCCCTTACCTGATCGTAGTCCCTGTGGCGGAAGATAAATCTTTGAGCCTTTGAGAGTCTTACTCCGTCTATTATGGAAGCGTGGTTCAGTTCATCGCTCAGTATAAGATCCCCCTCACCGGCCAAAGCAGGGATAGTCCCTACGTTTGCCAGGTAGCCCGATCCGAAAAGGATACTGTCGGGAACCTCCTTTAATGAGCTGAGATCTTCTTCTAACTTTCTATGATGATCCGTGTAGCCGGAAACGAGGGGAGAAGCACCTGATCCGAGACCTTCCTCGAGAACCTTTTTGGCTGTTTCTAAAACTTTCGGATGATTTCTAAGACCCAAGTAGTCGTTGGAACAGAAGTTCTTTACACCTTTGGGAAGTAGGGGTCTTCTCCTGTAGAGGTTTGATCTTTTTATTTCCTCGAGTTCCCTTCGAAACATCCGTATATTATTAAGTATGGCTCATAAGTTTGATCCTAAAAACATGCACAAGCTGGAGGATCCATCAAGGGTTGAACTCTTCGACCCGGAAAAGACCCTGAAGGAGTTCGGTCTTCGAGAAGGGTTAGTAGTGCTCGATGTAGGAACGGGCCCTGGATTTTATCTTCCGTATCTTTCAAAAATAGTGGGGGAAAAGGGCAAAGTATACGCTATAGACATACAAGAGGAGATGGTAAAGCGTGCCAAGGAGAAAGTAGAAAAAGAAAACCTCAAGAACGTTGAGGTTCTTCTTTCCGAAGAAAACAGAATACCTCTTCCCGATAATTCGGTTGACTTCGTATTTATGGCCTTCACCTTTCACGAACTCGAAGATCCTAAGGCCTTCGCCCAAGAACTCAAGAGGGTGGCTAAACCTTACGGCTACCTCGCGGTAATAGACTGGAAGAAAGAAGAAAGGGACAAGGGACCCCCTCCTGAAGAGGTTCTTTCCGAGTGGGAGGTAGGTCTCATACTGGACGATGCGGGGATAAGGGTAGGAAGGGTTGTAGAAATTGGAGATTACTGTTTTGGAGTCTACGCGATGTTTCCGGGGGAAGAGGAGGAAAACCCACTGATGAACATCCCTTTTAAGATTCCTCCCGGCTTATGATCCTCTACGGAAGGAACCCCATCTTGGAAGCTCTGAGATCCGGGAAATCCTTTGAAAAGATCTACATAGCCCACGATACGAGCCTACCTAAGGAAATTCTCAAGCTCGCGAAAGCAAGAGGTGTTAAAGTTCAGAGAGTTTCCAGATCTAAAGTGGAGGAGATCGCGGGAACTAAGAAGACCCAAGGCGTGGTTGCGGTTCTTAGCCCTGTAGAATATGTGCCCGAAGAAGAGCTTTTCCAAGATACGATAGAAA
>WFYK01000191.1 GCA_015490105.1 Aquificaceae bacterium
AAACCTCTCATCAATAACAACATATTGGTAATTACAAAGACCGCATTATACGAGATTTCTCCCAAAGGGGTAGTCTTTAAAGCTTCCCTCCCTGCAAAAGTAGAATACGCCTATGGGGGAAACAATCCGGAAGGAGTTGTATCAGTTGTCGCTGTTAGCGGAAACGATCTTTTGTTCATAAGCTACAGGAGGGATAAAACAGTATATGTGACCGATAAAAACGCACTTGCTACCCACGGTGACAGAACAGGGATACTATCCATATACCCAGAATCCTCGGATCTTTCCTATTCTGCAATTTACAGATATGTAAACCCTTATAACAAGGGATTGATGTTTTATAAAGTGGACTTTGCGGAGGGGAAGATCATAAAAGGCTTCCTTTTTAATTCTGAGAAAAGAAACGTAGGCTTTGATCCTTCGATTTTTGCTACCTCTACCGCGGTCATAGTATCCGCCAAGGACTCTACCAACAAAAAGCACGTTCACTTTGTAATACCCAAAAGCAAGATAGCTCGGATACAGGGGGTTGTTCCAGAGCACATAAGGGGTTTTGAGGAAGAAAACTTCGTAGAGTTTATCGTTTCCGCCAAGGCATCGTTACTTACTTGGAACGCCTACTCGGAGGTTAAGAAAGGAGATTACACTTACGCAAAAGTCAAATACGATATGAACTACTCCCTTTTCTACGGAACCTCCCTTGAAGGAAGGATAGGAGAAACACAGATAGCTATAACTTACCTGCAAAACAGGGCGGAAGAAGAAGGGGGTGTCAGTGCGGAGACTTCAAGGATACTTTCCGCGGTGATAGATTTTCACGGTCTGGTAGGAGAAAGAAACACACTGAGGATAGGCTACGAACAGGGAAAGATAAACGGCAAAGCGGAGTTTTCCGGATCCAGCGGGCTTTCAAGAACTACCGTCTTTGAAACGGATTTAAAAACCTTCTACGCCTATTTGATGAGAGAAAGGGGTCTTTACTATGGACTTGAGTTTCTAAACTACAAGATCCCTTCCGCGGTAGGTTTTAGTGATAGCTCCGGATCCGTAGTCGTTTACGGATTTGATAGGGACTTTACCCTTAATTCCCTGTTGGCAGTTGTAGGTTATGACCACGTAAGTTATGCCAAAAGGTATGAAACTAACTTCAACAGTTTCTACTTTGCGGGAAACGTAGGTTTAGGATTGGGTCTGGCAAAGGTATCCTCATACCTAAAAGAAAGAGCTAAAGAGGTTTCGGGTGCGGGAGACGTTCAAATTCCTCTCTATCTTGTTGCCAAAGGCTACGGAGAAGTGGGGTATTTGTTTCAGCGAAGGGCTAAAGTCCTTAAAGGTTTCGGATTTTCCTTTAACTTCGGATACAGGGCAACACTTATGTTCGCAGGAGCTGGAAGTGAAGGAGGAGGCGATCCTAATACGCTTCGCCTTGAATTCAGAAGATACGATCTCCTTCACGGTCCCTTTCTTCAAGCAAGTTTGATCTTTTAAACGATCTTTACCCTTTCGTCTCCCCTTCTTACCTCACCCAAAAGAAACCCTTCTTTACTCAAAATTTCCAAGACCCTATCCGCCTCATCCCTTGACACTATCAAAACCATCCCGACGCCCATGTTAAAGGTTCTGAACATCTCTTCCTCAGGGATGTTTCCAAGATCCTTTATCCAACTAAAGTGAGGCATCGGGGGAATATTTTTCTTCTCAACAACGGCACTAAAGCCGTTAGGTATCACACGGGCGAGGTTTTCTTTTATACCTCCGCCAGTTATGTGGGCTATAGCTTTCACCTTAGCTACCTTTCTTACCTTAAGAACTTCATCCACGTAAATTCTCGTAGGTTCAAGTAAAACTTCCCAAGCCTTTTTGTTAAACTCTTCGAGAAAGTCTTTAAAAGAAATTCCCTTGTCCTTCAAAACCTTTCTGATCAGCGAATAGCCGTTGCTGTGAAATCCCGAAGATTTCAATCCTATTAAGATGTCGCCTTCGGATACATTCTTCGGATCTATTACCTCTTCCCTTTCGCAAGCTCCCAAACAGAATCCCGCAAGATCGTAAACGCCTTTAGGATAGAATCCCGGCATCTCCGCGGTTTCCCCGCCTGCAAGTTTCAGCTTTCCTCTTTTGCACCCCTCGATTATCCCATCTACAACCTGCTTTAAAACTTCAAGATCTATACTTCCTGTAGCTATGTAATCTAAAAAGATCAGAGGTTTTGATCCGGTAGTTATTAGATCGTTGACGTTCATTGCAACGAGATCTATTCCCACCGTGTTGTGAACGCCCACCTCCTGAGCTATCTTGAGTTTTGTTCCTACGCCGTCAGTTGTGGTAAAAAGAAGGGGATCTCTGAAGCCCTCAAGAGGATAACCTAAGGCAAATCCCCCGAATCCCTCCGCAAGAACACCCTCTTTCGAAGCCCTTTCCTTTATGTATTCTACAAGGGCGTTGGCTTTATCTATATCTACGCCCGCATCTTTGTAAGTGGTCATCAGGGAACAAACTTAGCCTTAAAGTCGTCCAAGGCTTTCTTGATCTTTTCCTTCAGATCGTCGTCGAGGGCTTTCTTCTCCTTTATCTCTTTGAGGATGTCAGGTCTTTCGTTGTCAAGGTAAGCGTAAAGTTCCTTTTCAAACTTCCTAACCGCTTCTACGGGAAGGTCATCCAAGTATCCGTTTGTTCCCGCGAAGATAGCAACTATTTGCTTTTCAACAGGTATAGGGTTGTAAGGCTCCTGCTTTAGGAGTTCTACGAGTCTGAGACCCCTGTTTATAGTCTGCTGGGTCGCTTTGTCGAGTTCGGAGGCAAATTGGACGAAAGCTTCCAGTTCTCTGAACTGAGCAAGATCAAGCCTGAGCGTTCCCGCTACTTGCTTCATAGCCTTTATCTGCGCTGCACCTCCGACCCTTGAAACGGAAAGGCCGACGTTTATAGCGGGTCTAACTCCTTTGTTGAACAGATCAGGTTCGAGATATATCTGACCGTCGGTTATGGAAATAACGTTTGTAGGAATGTATGCAGCAACGTCTCCCGCTTTGGTTTCAATTATTGGGAGCGCGGTAAGAGATCCCGCTCCGAGCTCATCGTTTAGCTTCGCAGCGCGTTCCAAAAGTCTTGAGTGTAGGTAGAACACGTCTCCGGGATAAGCTTCCCTTCCGGGAGGCCTTCTCATTAGAAGTGAAAGTTGTCTGTAGGCTTCCGCGTGCTTAGAAAGATCGTCGTAAACAACGAGGGCGTGCTTTCCGTTATCCCTGAAGTATTCCCCTATGGTGCATCCGACGAAGGGAGCGAGGTATTGAAGTGATGCGGGATCCGTTGCGGAAGCGACAACCACGGTGGTGTATTCCATAGCACCCTCTTTTTCAAGTAGCTCTATTATCCTTGCGGTGGTGGACCTTTTCTGACCTATGGCGACGTATATGCAGTAAACGTCCGTGTCCTTTTGGTTTAGGATGGTGTCTATACAAATGGTTGTTTTACCAGTAGCTCTGTCTCCGATTATGAGCTCCCTCTGACCCCTACCTATGGGGATCATAGCATCTATAGCCTTTATACCCGTTTGAAGGGGCTCGTGAACGGGCTTTCTTGTGACCACTCCGGGAGCTATCTTTTCAACCGGGGAAAGATATTCATACTCTATAGGACCTTTGCCGTCCAAGGGTTCTCCCAAGGGGTTTATTACCCTTCCAACCAGTCCTTCGCCGACCGGTGCGGAAAGGATCTGGTTTGTCCTTCTTACAATAGATCCTTCTCTTATACCGCTTTCACTTCCCAAGATGATGATACCTACGTTGTCCTCTTCTAAGTTGAAGGCGAGTCCCTTTTCTCCCCCCTCAAATTCGACCACTTCCATAGCCATAACCTTTTCAAGACCGTAGGCTCTTGCGACGCCGTCTCCCACGTAGTAGACGACGCCAACCTCTTCCATTTTGGCTTCCGCTTCGAAGTCTTTGACCTGCTGTTTTAGTATTTCCAGAGCCTCTTCATAACTCAGGGTGGCCATTTTTTACCTCCTACCCTTAATAGGTGCTTAATTATCTTAATACACTTTTATACCTTAAAACCAGCTTTCCCTTTTCTCCATCAAGCTCGCGGGCTATAGGATTACACTTGGCGGTAAGTAGAAAGAACAGATCCCGCTCAACGTTGGAAAGGGTCTCATAGTTTGCTTGTCCCTTGCTTATGACTACATCCGCTTCAAAGAATATTTTTCTAAATTCCTCGGAACAGTCCTCTAACCAAGTTCCCACCTTATCTGAACCGTTGTCTATAACAGTGCAAAGATCCGTCATGGAAACCTCCTTAGCGTCTTCGAGAGTAGCGTCGTTTAGGATAGGCTTTCCCTTGACTCCGTAAAAAACCTCTTTCCCTGAATCTTTTAGAACCTTAACGAGAAGTTTGTCAAAAGCGATCTCCCCCGCGTTATCTCCTATGATAAAGATGTTCCTCGCCTCCTGGAGCCTTTCCAAGAGTTTGTCGTAGTCCCAGACCGCAAAGTCTCTTTTGAGAAGATCTTTCAAAACCTCGTTAAAATCTACATTTCCCATGACCGCGAAGTCTATGAGGTTCCCGCAAGCGGATACTTTAAGGGCATAGGCTAAAGGATCTTCTGAAGTTTCCAAATCCTTCATAAGGGAGGGTAGCATCTCCAGAGCTTTCGCGTTCGCTATCCTCTTTTGCTCCTTAAAAGGATCCTCCTTTCCCGTTAGTTCTTTCACTATTTGCTGAACGTAGTAGGCATAGTAGGCGGGAGATTTGTCTATGGTTTTAAACCGGGAAAGATACTGAACCGCTCTGAGGGCAACTTCCTTCTGAAGTTCCTCGTTGAGATTTAGCTTTTTAAGAGCATTGAGCCCTTGGTTTACAAGACAAGGTATGCACTCCGCCTTGGCTATCATTCCAGCCTCTCCGCCAGAAAGTCCGCAAGATGCTTTACTTCAAAGTTGGCTTTGAATTTCTTCGCACCGTCCCTCAGCTGAAGGACACACCCAGGGCACGTGGTAAGCACATACTCCGCTTCAGTTTCCTTGAAGTCCTCTATCTTTTCCTTTTGAACCTTTTGAGAAAGCTTAGGGTTTTTTATACTCCATAAACCTGCAAAACCACAGCAAGACTGAGCCTTGGAGGCCTTCTTAAGATCCACGCCATCGACTTTCTCTATAGCACCGTAGAACTCGGAGGGATTAACCCTCATTGCGGTGTAGGAGTGACAAGGCACGTGGAAAGAGACCTTCTCTCCCTTTCCTACGAGTTTTAGCTTATCCCCTTCCCTGTTTATTATTTGAGCAAAGTCTAAAACTTCCCAATCCTTTGAGTAATCTTCACTCAGAGCACCACCGCAGGTAGGACAGGCAACTACTATAGCGTCAAAATCATACCTTTCCATCTCCTTGAGGTTGTGATCCTTTAGCTTCTCAAAGGCCTCCACGTTCCCGTGATAGAGGTGGGGTGCTCCGCAACACTTTATATCTTCGGGCACTATGACCGTGTAGCCCAAAGAGTTCATAAGCTTTATAACGCTTTCCCCCGTCTTGGTATAAAAGACGTCGATCATGCAACCCGTGAAGAAAAGAAGTTTGGCTTTTTCATTTTTGGCTTTGAAGGTTTTACCTCTTATGCTAAAGGGCTTCCCATCCGGCTTTGGCATAAACTTCACACTCCCAGTGGGAAGAGGAACCTTTACTTCCGAGGGGAGGACTTTAGAGATCTTGCCTGCCAGTTTCAGAGCGGTTCTACCTGCTTTGGATTGCATAAACTCTAAAGCTTTCAACCCAGCTTTCGATACAATGTCCTCCCCGAGGTTCTGTTTCTGAAGGTTTCTAACCTTTATGAAGATTTCCTTATATTGAACGTCGTTGGGACATACCCACTCACAACGTCTGCACATAGCACATTCGTTCCACTGCTTTGCAACCTCGGACGTTAATGGGAGTTCCCCTTTGACCACCATTTCCGCAAGGGCGAGTCTGCCCCGTGCAAAGCTTCCTTCCTCTCCGTGATAGGAGGGACAAACGGACTTACAAAGACCGCATTTTACACACTTTTGAGCAAGATCTAAGGGAATGAGAATCTCCTTTTCCATAGGATTTCTCAATTTAGGGAAGTCGGTCTTTACTTTTCTATGATCGTTTCATCTACTTTCATACCAAAGTGTCTTCCAGCCTCTTCTATGTATCCCAAAACCTCGTCACCTTCTTTCAGATCCGCTACCGAAAGCGGTGTTCCGTCGGGTCTGGTAAGTCTTATGGTCTCCGCGTTTTGAAGTATACAGCTGAGCTTTTTATTCTCGAACACGCCTTCTATCAAGAGCATAGGTCTCCTTTCCACTTTGGATCTTCCAACGTAGACTACCCTCCCCTTCCCGGTGTAGTCGTAAACCATTACCTGATCACCTGCGTTAAGCTCGCAAAGGTATTTAGTTTTATTGCCGGGAACCCTTATATACATGTGAACAGCCCCCGCGTTGACTCGGAAAGGTCTTGAGGCAACGTATGGGTTCTCTTCCGTTTCCGCGTGCACCAAAAACATGCCTCCCGAAGAGTTCCCAACCAGCATGCCCTCTCCCCTGCTGAGAAGCGAGGTTGTATCTACGCAAACCCTGTCTCCGAGACCTACAGGAAGTATGCGTGTGATCTTTACGGTAACGAGCGGAAGCTTCTCCTGAGTCTCTTCAAAAAGCTTTCCTACCTTCTTTATTTGATTTAGATCGCTTGTTTTGAGAACTACACCTTTGACTCCCTTTTCGAGGGTTTGAAGGGCTACCCTTGCTTGTTCTTCGTCCTTTACAACCGCGTATAGTTCTTCCCTTTGAGCTATCAGGTTTTCAAGAGGAATTACCGTCCAATCCGTGGTTTCAACTATTACTTTAACCTGCGGAGGGTATTTAGCGGCTCTTTCCTCGTCCTCTTTTCCTTCTATCCGAACGTAAACTACTTCTTCTCCGAGCTTGAGATCCCCTTCCGGAGATACAACCGTAGTCCTTGCAAGCTTCTTTATTTCTTTGGCCTTTTCCTCTTCGGGAACGACTATAGCACTTGCACCGGACTCTATTGCGGTAGTCACAGCCTTTTTATCGTAAGGTTCCGCCCAAAACCAAAACTCTTTCATAAGCCTTTATTGTATCAGTGATAGTGTCCGTGGTGTTGTTGCTCTTTTAGGAGAGGGCAAACGCTGAAGCAAGGGAAACCCTCCTTTTCCACTTGGACTGTAGTGTGTCTTATACCTAAGTCCTCCGCAAGGGTGTGGATCTCAACCATGACCTTTTCGGGGGAGGCGTCTTCACTCACCACCACATGAGCGGTAAGAACCACAGATCCGGAGGTTATCGACCAGACGTGAAGGTCATGAACGTCCACAACCCCGGGAACGGATCTTATCTTCTTTTCCACCTCGCTCAGATCCAGATCCGACGGAACCAACTCAAGGAGTATGTTGAGGGATCTCTTTATGACACTGTAGGTGCTCGGAAGGATAAGGATAGATATGGCCAAGCTCAAGATCGGATCCGCGAGGTAAAACTTCCAAAGGGTTACCGCAATACCCGAAAGGATGGCCGCTACCGATCCAAGAGTGTCGGTTATAACGTGAAGCAGGGCGGACTTTACGTTTATGTTGTCCTCGGAACTTTTAAAGAGCATATAGCCCACAAGAAGGTTCACTAAAAGCCCTATTACCGCTATCAGGAGCATTTGAGGACCTTTAACAGGCTCCGGGTTTAAAAACCTCATTATTGCCTCGTAGGTTATGTATCCCACCAAGCCTATTAAGAAGACTCCGTTCACGAGTGCGGCAAGGACCTCTAGGCGATACAGCCCGTAGGTCATGCTCTTTCCCTTAGCTTTTACCACGATCAGCTGAGCTATCAGGGCTATCAGGAGCGACACGCTGTCGATCAGCATATGTCCCGCGTCGGAGAGAAGTGCCAAGCTGTTTGTGAGGATTCCGCCGACGATCTCTACAAAAGCGAAGCCAAAGATCAGAAAGAAAGATACCGTCAGAACCTTTAGACTTTTTTCCCTACCCATACTTTCTTTTGATCACCACTTTCCATATCTTTGACTGTGATGTAGCCCCCCTTTTTCTCGTCTTCACCTACTATAACCGCGTAGCGGGCTCCTATGCGGTTTGCAAAGTCAAGTTGTTTTCTGAGGGATCCGCCCCTGTAGGAAAGTTCTACCTTCTTTCCCTCGTCGCGCAGGGCTTTAGCAACTTCGAGAGCGTAGTCTTGAACGTCTCCGAAAGGTATAACAAAGTAAAGATCTTCCTTTTCACAAGGGACTTCCACGAGACTTGCAACTCGCTCCACACCCACCGCAAAACCGAGAGCGGGAGTAGGAGGCCCTCCGAGATCCTCAACGAGATAATCGTATCTTCCCCCCGCGATGATCGCATTTCCCGTTTTAGGTGATACCGCCTCAAAGACCGTTCTCGTATAGTAGTCCAGCCCTCTTACCAAGCGGGGGTTTTCTTTGAAATCTATTCCTAAGGAAGATAAGAACTCTTTTACCCTTTCGTAGTGAGCCCTACACTCATCACAAAGGAAGTCAACTACCTTGGGAGCTTCCGAGACAGCACTTTTGCAGGTTTCTACCTTACAGTCTAAAACCCTTAGCGGGTTTCTTTCCTTTCTGTCCTGACAGTCTTTACACAGCTTTTCAGATACACCCTCTAAAAATTCTTTTAGGGCTTCTCTATAAGCAGGCCTACATACTTTACACCCTATGGAGTTTATCTCTATGTGTGCGGGAACATTCAAAGCTTTCAATACCCTGCTTACGATCTCTATGATCTCCGCGTCCGCGGAAGGGTCCGCAACCCCAAAAACCTCCGCCCCTATTTGATGGAACTGTCTGTATCTTCCCGCCTGAGGTCTTTCGTAGCGAAACATAGGGCCTTCGTAGAAGAGTTTGTGATAAGGCTTTTGAGCGTAGAGCTTGTGCTGGATGTAGGCTCTTACCACTCCCGCTGTCCCTTCCGGTCTCAATGCCAAGAGCCTGCCTTTTCTATCTTCAAAAACGAACATCTCCTTTTGAACAATGTCCGTAACTTCACCGACGCTTCTTTCGAAGAGTTCCGCAAACTCTACCACGGGGGTTATGATCTCCTCAAAGTTGTAAGAAGCCAATATTTGCCTTATTACGGAAGTAACGTATCTGAAACGTTTAAGATCTTCCCCGAAAATGTCGTGGAAGCCCCTGACCGTTTGAAAGGCCATTTCAGATCCCTTTCTCCGATATAAAGAGAATAAGATCCCTGAGCCTGCAGGAATAACCCCACTCGTTGTCATACCACGCAACCACGTGAGCCAAGTTGCCTATAACTTGTGTCAACGGTGCGTCAAATATGGAGGAGTGGGGGTTGCCCACTATATCGGAAGAAACTATGGGATCCTCGCAGTATTCCAGGATCTCCCTCAAATATGGCTTGTCGGAGCTTTTATACTTCTCAGAGGCTTCTTTGAAACGATCGTTTAGCTCTTCAACTGAAGAGGGAGCTTTCTTTAAAACTACGGTAAGGTCTATCAGAGATCCGTCGGGAACGGGAACCCTGCGTGCGGTTCCGTCAAGCTTTCCTTTGAGTTCGGGCATAACCTCCCCTATGGCCTTTGCTGCACCCGTGGTGGTAGGGACTATGTTTACAGCTGCGGATCTTGCCCTTCTGAGATCCTTATGAGGAAGATCCAAAAGGCGCTGGTCGTTAGTGTAAGCGTGAACGGTAACCATGTATCCGCTCTCTATACCGTAGGTTTCGTGAAGCACTCTAACAACGGGAGCCAAACAGTTGGTGGTGCAGGACGCGTTTGAAATTATGTTGTGGTTTTTAGGATCGTAGGTATCGTGGTTCACCCCCAAAACCAAGGTAACGTCAGGGTTCTTAGCTGGTGCGGAGATGATAACCTTCTTGACACTTCCTCTCAGGTGCTTGGAAGCGTTTTCCCTATCTCTGAAGACCCCCGTAGACTCCAACACAACTTCTACACCTAAGTCTTCCCAAGGTATATTGGAAGGGTCCTTTTCGGAAAAGATCTCTATCCTTTTTCCGTTGATCGAAATATAGTGATCCCCAGCTTCTACATCCTCCTTGAGCGTCCCGTGGACCGAGTCATATTTGAGCAGGTGAGCGAGGGTCTTGCTGTCGGTCAGGTCGTTGATGGCTACTATTTCGATCTCTTCGTAACCGAGGCATGCCCTTAAGAAACTCCTTCCTATCCTTCCAAATCCGTTTATGCCAACTTTTACTCCCATAGGTAGAATTTTAAACTATGGAGGCGGACAAAGAGCTAAACCTCGAGGGTCTTTCGTGCCCAGTCCCCATAGTCATGACTTCCGAAACGGTGAAAAAGATGAAAGAGGGGGAGATTTTAAAGGTCATAGCCACGGATCCGGGCTTTGAAAGGGATCTTTGGAACTGGGCAAAACAAACCAAGAACGAAATTATCGACATAAGAAAAAACGGCACTAAAACGGAAGCCTACATAAGGAAGGTTTCTTCTTCGAAAGAGCCTTCCCTGTGGTATTGGATAAAGTTCCATTCCTTAGGAGTTAAGTTACATCTGAAGATGTTCCTTTTAGAGTTAAACCCGTTCGTTCAAAAACCGGATCACTACATAACCTTCGTGGCTATTTCGGAAGGAACGCGTGCGGAAAAATACTTGAAAGGAAAGGAAAAGGCCACACTCTTGCCGGTCCCGGACGAGATAGATCCCAGATGCGGTGTAGTGCTGGCGGTTAAGGGTTTTGAAAAGGCTAAAAGGATATATGACATTTTGCTCAAAGAGGGTTTTGGCGTTGAAGCCATATACAGGAGGAAGGGCAAAACTTACGAGAAGATTTACCCGATAAAGGAATAGGAGGCAAGATATGAGTCTGAAGACCCGTCTTACGGTTAGCTCGGTTATACCTCTCGTGGTTATGACCCTCTTGGGTTTGACCATCTCCTACTTTTTCTGGGGAAAGTATAAGGACGCTCAGCGTGCGGAGAAGCTCTCTTACGTTGTGGAAGCTTCTTTAAAGCTCGTTCACGAGCTTCAGAAGGAAAGGGGTATGAGCACGGGGTTTGTAGGAAGTTCCGGACAGAAGTTCTCCCAAGAACTTAAAGATCAACGAAAGAAAGTGGATGAATCTATGGAAAGATTTTTCAAGATCTTGGAAGAAAGCTCCTTAGTAGGTCAAAAGAAGGTAGCGGAAAAACTTCAAGTTATCCGCACTTTCATAAAACAACTTCCCACAGTCAGAAGCAGGATCGACTCCCTTCAAATGGACAAGGGTGCGGTAGTTAACTTCTACACGGGTCTCAACGCGGAACTGATAGGGTTGACAGGTCTTATAGCTCACTACACGGGGGATGTTCACATTGCTGCAAAGATCGTTGCTTTGGAGGAATTCTCCCGCTTTAAGGACGTAGAAGGCATAAAGAGGGCTCTCCTTAGTGTGGTTTTTGCCGTAGATAGATTCGAAGAAGACCTTTTAGAGAGGTATTTAAAACTTTCAGGCAAACAGGAGGCTTTCTTGGAAGTGTTTTACGACGTTGCTCCCGACGAGTATATAAAGATCTTCGAGGAAGTGAGGACCTCCCCCCAGTTCAGGGATGCGGAAGATCTCGAAAGACTCGCTCTTACACAGAAGGAAAACTTTGGCGTCAGTCCCGAAAGGTGGTTTGAAGTCCAAACGAGGAAGATAAACCTTCTCAAGCAGGTAGAGGATTCGATGATATCAAACCTCATAAACATAGCAAAACAGGTGAAGGGTGATTACCTCCTGCGCTTTTCCGTTATGAGCGTGAGCGTCTTTGTGGTTCTGCTTGTTGTTAGCTTTATAACCTTCAGGACAGTTAAACTCGTCAACCTAAGGATCGAGTCCGCGGTGAAGAGCATAAAGGATCTTTCAGAGAGGATGGAGTTCTCTAAGGTTAAAGTCGATACCGACTACAAGGACGAGTTTACCCACTTGGAAGAAGCACTCATCAGCACCGTCAGATCCATAGGTAAGGTCATAGAAGTAATTAAATCTGTTATGGAAAAGGTAGCTCAAGGTCACTTCTCCCAAAGGGTCAGGGGAGACTTCAAAGGTGATCTTAAAGCTCTTGCGGACAACGTGAACGTTTCTTTAGACAACCTTCAAAAGACTATGGATTCCATAAAGGAAGTTATGGGAAGGGTTTCCAAAGGTGATCTCAAGGCAAGGATAGAAGGGGAATTTAAGGGAGATCTAAAAGAGCTCGTAGACTACGTCAACTCCTCCATACACCAGCTCCAAGAACTTCTAAAGCGTATAAAAGAAGATATCCTTGAAGTTACCTCCAACCTCGCAAGCATAACCACGTCCGTAGATGAGACCTCCGAAGCCATAAGGCAAATATCTGAAGAAACGCTAAAGGCAAGGAACCTCTCCAACGACATGTCCGAAGCTATAGACTCAGGAAAACAGAAGGTAAACGACATGCACAGTGCTATGGAAAACATCGTTAAAGTCAGCAAGGATATAGGTTCCATCACAGAAACGATCATAAACATCGCGGAGCAAACGAACCTGTTAGCCCTTAACGCCTCCATAGAGGCTGCGAGGGCAGGCGAGATAGGTAGGGGTTTTGCGGTAGTTGCGGAAGAGGTAAGAAGACTTGCGGAAATTTCAGGAAATGCAGCGAAAGAAATAGCCCAGCTTGTGGAAAGAGTGTCCAAAGCGGTGGAAGAGGGAAGGGGTGCTTCGAAAGAGGTGGTCGATAGCTACGCCCGAATAGAGGAGGTTGTAAAGGAAGTGGTAACTTCGATCGATACGATAGCGACCGCTATGGAAGAGCAGAGCAGGGCGGTTGATATAATAAGAGACAACGTTGCCAACATCTCCTCCAGCACCGAGCGGATAGAAGAGAACGTCAAGAAATTCGAGGTCTGAAGGTGGCTTTCACGTTTGATGAGGCGGTAAGGCTTATAGTCGAGGCGGGAAAAGTTTTGGATTCTAAGGGTTGGGTCCCCGCAACGAGCGGAAACATCTCCGTTAGACTAAAAGAAGGCTTCGCCATAACCGCTTCGGGGAAACACAAAGGCAAGCTAAACCCTTCGGACATACTCTTGGTAGATGAAAAGGGAAGGTCAAAGGACGGGAGAAGGCCTTCCGCTGAAACCTTACTTCACCTGACCGTATACGAACTTTTTCCTGAAGCCAACGCGGTGGTTCACACCCACTCACCCAACGCCACCCTCATCTCCCGCATCGTGAAGGGTCCTCTATTTTTGGAAGATTATGAGCTCCTTAAAGCCTTCCCTTCTGTAGATACCCACGAAGAGTGCATAGAGGTTCCTGTCCTCGAAAACGATCAAAACATGGAAAGGCTCTCTTCCAAGCTAAGGGATTACCTCAAAGGTAAGGATAAAGTTTTCGGCTTTCTAATAAGGTCTCACGGTCTTTACACTTGGGGGGAAACGATGGAAGATGCCCTTAACCACGCGGAGGCCTTCGAGTTCTTATTCGAGTGCGAACTAAAACTTATGGCGGTCGGAAGAAGGTGAAAAAGGAAGAGGTTCTAAAAGCTATAGATATTCTCA
>WFYK01000192.1 GCA_015490105.1 Aquificaceae bacterium
CACGACGCTGGGGATCACGTTCTGAAGCAAGTGGTCTCCGAGCTGAGGAAAAAGCTCAGAGAATACGACATGATAGCAAGGTGGGGAGGGGATGAGTTCTTGGTAGTTTTGCCTAACATCTGTGGGCCAGAGGTCCTTGAGGTGGTAAGTAGACTCTCTGAAGGTTTTATGCTACCCTACAGGGACATTATAATTACCCTGAGCGTGGGTTACGCCTGCTATCCTCAGGACGGAAGGGATTTAGAAAGACTCCTTCAGGTAGCGGACGAGCGCATGTATAGGGCAAAGCAAATTCACAAAGAGGCAAAGCGCCATGCCTTGGGTGATAAGAGTAAAAAGAAAATTTAACGCGGCCCATTTTCTTACCAACTACCACGGTTCCCCCGAACCCCTCCACGGTCACACTTGGCAGGTGGAGGTCTTCATAAGGGCAGAAGATCTTGACGAAGGAGGCATGGGGGTAGACTTCGTGGAAGTGGATTCCTTTCTAAAGGATATACTTCCTGACTACAAGCTCCTTAACGACGTTTTTGACTTTTCTCCGAGTGCGGAAAACGTTGCCCGCTGGATCTACTATAAGATGAAGGAACGTTTCCCCGGAACCTTTAAAGTAGTAGTCTGGGAAACGGAAAGCTGCGGTGCGGAGTATACCGAATAAGCTGGCCATCACCTTAGGGGATCCTGCGGGCGTAGGCCCCGAGCTCATAGCCAAGATCGTTGCCAAACGCGTTCCCCCTGTTCCCGTGATCCTATACGCTGAAGAAGAGGTCCTTACAAGGGCTTTTTCTCTTGTGGGCGTATCACCGAGTTTAGTTCCTATTTCTTCACCCCAAGAGGCACGGGATCCGGGCTTTTACCTCATTGACCTGGATACCTCCTTGAAGACTTTAGAGCCTTCCGTGGAAAGTGGACGTTTAGCCATCAGCTCCCTCGCAAGAGCAACCGTGGATGCGATAACGGGAACCGTAGGGGCGATCTTGACGATGCCCATAAGCAAATATTGGGCTAAAAGGGCGGGTTTTTCCTTCCCCGGTCAAACTGAATATCTCGCTAAAGCAAGCGCGGTGAAAGATTATGCCATGCTAATGTATTCAAGTAAGATAAGGGTAGTCCTTGTTACGATCCACGAGCCTTTAAAGGAAGCGATCAAGGTTTTATCGGAGGATCTCATATTTAAAAAGGGTCTCCTCGCCCACAGGGAATTTGAAAGGTTGTTTGGCAAAAAACCCAAGATAGGTGTTTTGGGTCTCAACCCCCACGCGGGGGAAGGCGGAGATCTGGGAAGGGAAGAGATAGAGATAATAAAGCCTGCGGTGGAGAAGCTCAAAAGTGAAGGAGTCCTCGTGGAAGGACCTCTGCCTCCGGATGGTGCGTTTTTAAGGAGAAATGAGTTTGACCTTTTCCTGTGCATGTATCACGATCAAGGACTTATACCCTTTAAGGTTCTTGCCTTCAACGAGGGAGTGAATCTGACTTTGGGACTTCCCTTCGTAAGGGTTTCCCCCGCCCACGGAACCGCCTACGACATAGCGTGGAAGGGAAAGGCAAGCGACGGGCCTTCTCTGAGTGCCTTTGACCTTGCGGTAGGGATCCTCTCAAGGCTGAGCGGTTAAATTAATTTCTATGGGTTTGAAGGAAAAGCTCGTAAAGAAAGATACCTTCCTCTGGGAACTGCCCGCAGGCACGGAAGAAGGCCAGAAGGTTCCCGTCGTCCTCTTTTTGAGTGAGGAACTCTTCGATCTCCTCGAGGAGGATGCCCTCAGGCAGGCGGTCAACGCCTCAAAGCTTCCCGGCGTTAGAAAAGCTATATACGTTATGCCTGACGTTCACGTGGGATACGGGTTTCCCGTGGGAGGGGTGATGGCAACCTCTACCGAGGACGGGATAATAAGTCCCGGTGCGGTAGGCTACGACATAAACTGCGGAGTAAGGCTCATAGCTACAAACCTAAGGGCAAAAGACGTGGCAAAACACATAAAGGGAATAATGGACGCTATGCTAAGAGAGGTTCCCGCGGGGGTGGGTTCTAAAAGCCCTATAAAGCTTTCCAAGTCCCAGATGAAAGAGGTTCTGAAGGAAGGTGCCCGCTGGGCGGTAGATCACGGCTTCGGCCCGGAAGAAGATCTAAACCACATAGAGGACGGGGGAACCATACCTTGGGCGGACCCGGATTGTGCTTCTAAGGAAGCTTACGAGAGGGGATCAAACGAGCTGGGAACGGTCGGTTCGGGAAACCACTTTGTAGAGATCCAAGTTGTTGAGGAGATATACGACGAGGAGGAAGCGGGGAAACTGGGTCTTTGGGAGGGGCAGGTTACGATCATGGTCCACTCTGGATCGAGGGGTTTCGGCCATCAGGTGTGCACCGATTACTTGAGAGAAGCCCTAAAGAGCATGTCCAAATACAACATTAAGCTTCCCGACCCGCAGTTGGCTTGCTTTCCCTTCAAATCGAAAGAGGGACAAAACTACTTTAAAGCCATGGGCGCGAGTGCAAATTACGCTTTTGCTAACCGCCAAATTCTTGGCTTTAAAAGTGCTCAGGTTCTGAAGAATTACCTCGGTATCAGCTGGGAGGAACTCGGATACAGGCTCATCTACGACCACGCTCACAACATAGCGAAGTTGGAAAAATACGGTGAAGATCTTGTAATTCACAGGAAGGGTGCTACGAGAGCTTTTCCGGGCCAGCCCGTGATCATACCCGGTGACATGGGGAGGGCAAGCTACCTTCTTGTGGGAACCTCAGAAAGTATGAAGAGGAGCTTCGGAACCACCTGCCACGGGGCGGGAAGGGTTATGTCAAGGCGGAAGGCCAAAAAGTTTGTAAAAGAAGTAGGCCTTGAAAAGGTGATAGGAGGTCTTACCGTAGTTGCCAGGGGAAAGGCGACCGTGATGGAAGAAATACCCCAAGCTTACAAGGATGTCTCTGAAGTGGTCAGGGTTGTAGAGGGTGTAGGTATAGCCAAAGCGGTTGCCAAGATGAAACCCTTAGGGACACTCAAAGGCTGATGGAAAGATCCATCCTTTGGATAGCCCTTTCAAAAATCAAAGGGATAGGTCCAAAGACCCTAAAGAGGATCCTCCTCAAACTCGGCAAGGATCCCGATCTTGGTGATATTAAAAAACTCTTAGGACACCGCAGGGGAAAGGCTTTAGAGATAGCCCTGGGAGAAGCTCAAAAGGTGTTGGATCTTTGCGAAAGGGAAAGCATAGAAGTGATCACCTTCTCCTCCGACAGATACCCTAAAACTCTTTTGGATCTTGAGGATCCCCCCGTGGTTTTGTTCGCGAGGGGAACCTTTAGAGATCAAAGACTCTTTGGGATCGTTGGATCGAGAAAAGCTAACGCTTACAGCCTCGGACTCGTTGATCGGATCGTAAAAGAGGGAGTCAAAAGAGGGTGGGGAACCGTATCGGGCGGAGCTGTGGGGATAGACAGGAAGACTCACGAAGCTACCCTGAAGGAGGGAGGCTATACCGTTTGCGTTCTCGGAGAGGGAGTGCTAAAAGCTAAGGGAAAAATATTCCAAGAGATACTCTCTGAGGGAGGGCTGATCCTTTCCGAGTTTGAACCCTTGACTCCCGCGAGCAAGTATACCTTTCCAAGACGCAACCGTTTGATAGCCGCTTTATCCGAGTTTCTGGTGATACCTCAGGCGGGACAAAAGAGCGGTTCCTTGATAACCGCGGAGGTATCCTTCAAGCTCAAAAGAAGGATCTACGCTCACGAAGGGCCTAAAAACTCGAAGGATTGGGAAGGATGCAGGGTTTTGATAGAGAAGGGCAAGGCCACCCCTTTCTCCTATCCGGAGGAGATCTTCGGCAAGCCTATCAGCGAAGATGTGGAGATTGACCTTAAAAAGCCAAAAACCTTGGATCAGATAGTAGGGGAGACGGGAAAATGTCCGGAGGAAATTATCAAGCTCCTCGGAAAGCTCCTTGCGGAGGGTAAAGTCAAACAGATAGGGGCCTTCTACGTCTATAATTGATAGCTATGAATTTGGCGGACGCGGTTATCACCATACCTGCACTTATGATGGCGGTGATCCTGCACGAGGTTGCCCACGGCTGGGTAGCCTACAAGATGGGAGACGACACCGCCAAGCTGGCAGGCAGGATAACTCTCAACCCTATCCCTCACATAGATCCGGTGGGAACACTCCTCCTTCCCGGTCTTCTGATTTTAATAGGTTCTCCCATACTCTTCGGCTGGGCAAAGCCCGTTCCGATAAACCCCGCTAACTTCTACGATCTCAGAAGGGGAACCTTTTTCACTTCCATAGCGGGAATAGCTATGAACCTTATCCTTGCGGTTGTTTTCGGAATTCTCTACAGGATCCTCAGCGAATTTTATGGAACCTTGGGTGGATCTTTGGACAAAGCCCTGCTCGCTCCTCTTCTTATCTTTTGCACGAAGGCAGTTCTCATAAACTTGGTTCTTGCCCTCTTTAACGCAATACCCATACCTCCCCTGGACGGTAGCAAAGCCCTTATGAGCTTTCTCTCCTTCAAGTATTGGGAACTCTTTTACAGATACGAAGTTTACGGGTTTTTGATAATCAGCGTTTTGCTCTTTACGGGTGTCTTGACCAAGATTATCTACCCTCCCCTCGTGATCTTGTATAACCTTATCCTCGGTGGATGAATCATAACGTTCTTCTATACAGAGACAGGTTCATTTACGCTTTTTCCTTTGTAGGTATAAGTTCCACGCTCATCTTCGGCGTCTTTCAGCACCTGAGAGCAGGCAACAACCTCATAGCACTTTTTGAGCTTTTCCTTTGCACGGTAGCCCTTTTGAACGTTCTCTACTACAGATACAAAAGGGATTACGACCTTGCCTCAAGGGTTATCTTGGTGATAATGGTAATAACCCTCTCCTTCCTCGTGGC
>WFYK01000193.1 GCA_015490105.1 Aquificaceae bacterium
AAGGAGCTGGTCCCTATGATTACTGAACAGCTTGTAAATCTGCTATCAGTAATGGAGCATAGAGAGCTGCAAATGTCTAAGAGTGAAAAGAAAAAGTTTGAAAGGATGGCCCGTGAATCCGCCAAGGTTTTCAAAAGCCTTCCATGGGATACGCTTGTGTATGTAAAAACTGCAACAGAAACAGCTCTGATCGGGAATCTGAAGGAGAAATTCATAAGAGAAAAAGTAACGTCTTTACTTCTTAAACACCAAGGCGAAAGCATACCCTCGTGTTATGTCTTGGGTATTAAGGAGGGCTCTGCCACTTCTTCTCTTCCGTCGGAATTAGCAGAACTGGTGAGGTCCTATGTGGGAACTTTAAAGGAGTTTCTTATGCCCCAAGAAACGAATTGGTTTACGCCTGTAGCTATATTTAGGAAAGTTAGATAGAACTGATTAAGGAGGAGTGAAATGGGAGTGTGGATTGCCGTTATGTTAGCCATTTTCGTAATTGCCTGTGAGACGAAGCAGGACCAAGCCAAACAGATAGCCCGTGGTGTGATAGAAACGACCTATAAGAAGGACTATCCTTCCATGTATAAGAAGCTGTATGACGAGCTTGAAGCTCTTTATAACAAAGGCGAGCTGACTTACAGCAATGCGGAGCCGATATGTAAAAAGGCAGATGAGATTCACTTTAAGGACTATAGGAAAATGAGGGCTCAATACAGTAAGCAAGCTAAAGAAAAAGGTGTTTATGATGAATACAAGAAAATAATGCAGAAACTTTAGATATGGGGTACACGCATGCTCCTTCGCAAGCTCTATGGAGCAGGATAGATAACCTTTGTGGCTCGCTCAAGCAGGCTGAGAAAAGGAACGACCCAAGAACTATAGAGAACGCTTGGTATATCTTCAAAAAGAAGTTCCAGAAATACTATAAACAAGCCTATGAGATAAAGAACAAATGCCTTGAGGAGGTTTCCTAACCCCACATCCAGTAATTGCTCCTCTCCATCAAAACCCTTATCATTTCTTCTCTTTCAAATTCATCCGTTAGGAAAAACCCCGCCCTTTTTATGTTTACTTCATCCAGCTCCTCAAAAATTTCCTTAAGTCTGGTGATACGGATTCGGTTGTCTTTGGGAAGAACACTATCCAAAATATCGTAAGCTTCATATAGAAGATCATTCCCGGTTTCTTCTACAATCTCTTCAAGCCAGTCAGGATAGTGCAAGTTTGAGTTCAAGTTCGGTCCTCCACCCTGACGATGGTTCAACGCTGTGAGTTGCCCTCTCAACCAAATACTTCCCCTCAAAACGCCTAACTCCCTTTAGTATAACCTTGTTGCCAGCCCAAATCGGAAAACCCTTACATACAAGTCTTACACTTCCCGTTCTCTGGTTGAGCTTCCTCGCAAGACCTTTAGCAACCTCTTTAGCTTCTTCTATGCTCCCCACCCTTTCAACGTGGTAGTAAACCTCTCCCGGAAGACCGGTTTCGTATTCATACTCAAGAGTCTTGTTCTCCTCAAACTTGTGATACTTGACGACTATCTTGGAGTAGCTCTTCCTCGTGTCAAGTTCATAGGACATGTCTATAACGGGAGGCTTGTTCACATCTATCTCTATCTCAGGGGCACTCTTTAGGGTCCCCACTATCACCTTATCTCCCTTAACGAAAAACTCCAGACCGAGCTTGAAAGCAGTATCCCTTATGAAGTCTTCTATGCTTTGGTTCTTGATGTCAATACGGTCATAGACAAGATCCGGAACGCCATCAAGGACAGGCTTAAAGCCTGCGGAGGTTATAAGAGAACTCAAAACATCTTTGATAGAGACGTTTTCAAAATGCTTGTTCTGTATAACCCTTAGCTTTGACCTGTCAGGGACGTAAGAGACCGCAGACACCTCAAGTTCTCTAAAGCGTGAACCTGCACACCTCGTTACCGAAAATCTCCCGAAGGGAACCCTTGAGGTTTTGTCTTCTTCCTTCACAATCAGCCCTGCATTTATTATCGTCCCCACTCTCATGAATGAAGGATCATCCGAAAACTTACCCTCAGGATCCGCAAAGGTGATGCTCAGCCTTGACTTGGTCTTCTCCTTAGCGTCGTCGCTAAATGTTATCCTCTTCACATAGTCCGCCACTTTGGGATATATGTCCGTTCCCTCGACCTCAAGGTAAA
>WFYK01000194.1 GCA_015490105.1 Aquificaceae bacterium
GGTAAAGGAAAAGGTGAAGTCACGGGATCACACAGAGCGTATGTTCAAAGCCTTCGGGGTGGACGTTGAGGTTTCGGAGAGTGATCTTTACGAAGTGAAGGTAAAGGGTGGACAGGATCTCAAAGGGACCGAGGTTTTTTGTCCGGCGGACCCTTCCTCCGCATCCTTTTTCTGTGCTCTCTGCGTTCTTTCTCCCGAAGGAGATCTCAGGCTTTCAAACGTTCTCGTAAACCCAACGAGGGACAGGTTCTTTAGAAAGCTTCGGGAGATGGGAGCGGAGATTTACTACGAAAATCCGAGGGAAATTTCAGGAGAGCCTGTCGCGGATATAGTGGTCAGAGGCGGTTCATCCCTCAGGGGTGTAGAAGTTTTACCGGAAGAAGTCCCCTCTCTCATAGACGAGATTCCGATCTTAGCGGTAGTTATGGCCACCGCGGAGGGTGTATCTACAGTGAGGGGTGCTAAAGAGCTCAGGGTCAAAGAGAGCGACAGGATAAAAGCTATAGTGGAGAACCTAAGATCTATGGGGGTAAAGGTTGAAGAGTTTGAAGACGGCTTTCAAATAGAGGGTCCTTCAAAGCTGAGAGGAGCAACTGTAAAAACCTATTCCGATCACAGGATAGCTATGGCCTTTACGGTAGCGGGCCTCGTAGCGGATGGGAAAACAATCATAGACGATCCGGAGTGCGTAAGGATTTCTTACCCGAACTTTTTCAAGGACCTTGAGAAGATCGCATTCTTCTGATCAGCTCCTCCATAACCTCTTCCACACCTATGTTTTGAAGGGTAAGCGACAGAACCGTAAAGTAGAGCATGTCCGATATCTCCGAAATAATCTCCTTCTTGTTTCCATTTTTTAGGGCTATTATCGATTCTACCGCCTCCTCGCCGAGCTTTTGATAGACCTTATCCGGGCCTTTAGCGACGATCTTTGCGGTATAGGAGTTTTCCGGTTTTTCCCTTATCCTGCTTTGAAGCACCTCTTGAAGGCGCTTTAGGGTTTCGAAAGGGAGGGGATCCTTAGCGGAAGTTCCGTCTATCTTTCTGAAAAAACAGTTTCTCTCCCCCGTATGACAGGCGGTGTTCTTCTCCTGATCTATTACGTATATGAGCGTGTCTTGGTCACAGTCCACCCTTATCTCCCTTACCCTTTGGAGCTCGCCCGAAGTTTCTCCCTTTTTCCAGATTTTACCCCTTGAGCGGGAAAAGTAATGGGCGTATCCGGTTTCCAAAGTTTTTTTAATCGCCTCCTCGTTAGCCCAAGCTACCATTCGGATTTCACCGGTTGTGTAGTCTTGCGCAACTACAGGTATGAGACCTTTTTCGTCAAACTTCAGAGGGATCATCAGTTTTTAAAGGGAACACCTTTGGTGGGAGAAGAAGGAACCGCGTAGGTTCTCTTTGGCATTCTACCCGCTAAGTAAGAGAGTCTTCCGGCTATGACCGCGTGTTTCATAGCGACCGCCATCTTTATGGGATCTTTTGCTTCCGCAAGGGCGGTGTTAGTAAGTATTGCGTCTACACCGAGTTCCATAACAGGGGGTATGTCCGCGGCACTACCTATACCAGCGTCAACTATTACGGGAACCGAGACCGCTTCCTTTATAAAGATTATGTTATAAGGATTCTGAAGGCCGAGTCCGGATCCTATTGGTGCTGCGAGGGGCATAACCGCGGCACAACCTATATCTTCGAACTTCTTAGCGTAAACAGGGTCGTCAAAAATGTAAGGAAGAACAATAAAACCTTCTTTCACAAGAACCTTAGCAGCTTCGTAGGTTTGCTCCATATCCGGAAGTAGGGTCTTTTGATCGCCGATAACCTCGAGCTTTATCCAGTTTATGCCTGTGGCTTCACGGGCAAGCATAGCGGTTTTTATGGCTTCTTCCGCTGTGTAGCATCCCGCGGTGTTAGGGAGAATAAGGTATTTGTTTGGATCTATGTAATCGAGGAGGTTTTCCTTGGAAGGATCGGTTATGTTTACCCTTCTTACAGCAACGGTGATTATTTCGGCCCCGGAGGCTTCAAGGACCTCCTTATTCTGCTGGAAACTTTTAAACTTCCCAGACCCTATTATGAGTCTGGATTTAAACCTTCTTCCCGCTATTTCGAAGGGATCATCTTGAAGAAGATCTTCGTAATCAACCATTCCCGATGCCTCCTTAAATTCATTTTACCAGCACGGTTCCTTCGGAAACCACTTCTCCTATAAGAATCTTGCCCGAATTGAGCGATTTGACCCTGATCCTGTCCCCTATATACCCGTTTTGGAGAGCCTCCCCGTAAAAACTTATCTCTATAGATCCGCTCCTGAATATAACGGAAACCCTTTCCCCTCTCTTTACAAGCGGAACGCGTCTTAGGTAGCTCAGTTTCAAGATCTCACCTTTTTTGAGATCACGCAAAGCAACGTAGTTGAGAACCTCGTTTCCTTCGGGCACACCCGTCCGCGGACAGGTTTTCAAATACTTCCTTTCGAAACTCACCTGCCAAGGGTATATCCTCTCCCCTTTTCTTACCGTATCAACCAAAACGGGAACGTCACAAGCCCAAAGAAGTGACAGGGTTCCGCTGATCTTTTTTATTCCCTTCGGCGTTTCCAATATTATCGCTACCGTGCCCTTAGGTAACTTTTCTTTAAGACGTATCTCTATATTCCTTAGGTGCCAGCTTTTTGCATCCTTAGGAAGGAAGACTTTAAGGTTTTCAATCTTTACCGAACTTCCAAACTCATTGCGAACCTTTTCCTTTACCCTACTTTCAATCTCCTCGTAGGAGACGCCGAAGGAGATACCGATCAGTAGAAGATTAACGACGTAAGTTAGCAGCTTGAGATAGCATTTCATCTGCTGCGGTTATGCCTTTTGTGTTGAACTCGTAAGCCCTCTGAGCGATGATCAAGTTTACCATCTCTTCGACCACATTCACGTTAGAGGATTCAAGGTATCCTTGGAGGATAGTTCCGAGTCCTTGGTTTCCGGGATTGTCTATTAGAGGATCACCCGAAGCGTCCGTCTGAAGGAAAAGGTTGTTACCTATCCTTCTTAAACCCGCTGGGTTTACAAATTTAGCAAGCTCTATCCTACCCACCTCCTCCACCGTGGTGGCACCTTGTCTGAGAACGGTTACCGTTCCATCGGAAGCTATTCCTATAGTTATCGCGTCGGGAGGTATCGTTATTTCAGGGTCAAGTGGGTATCCGTCGCTGTTTACGATCCTCCCATCTCTGTCAAGTCTGAACTGTCCGTTACGCGTGTAGGCTATTGTTCCGTCGGGCAAAATAACTTTAAAGAAACCGTCTCCCTGAATGGCCAGATCCAAGTTGTTGTCGGTCTTTATTATGTTCCCTTGAGTGAATATGCCGTAAGTGTCCGATATGACTGTTCCCAAGCCCACTTGAAAGCCGGTGGGAGCTCTGGTTGCCGGAGAAGTGGGAGCGCCGGGCTCTCTCAGGGTCTGATATATGAGATCTTGAAAGGTAGGTCTCATCTTCTTAAAGCCTATGGTGTTTACGTTGGCCATGTTGTTGGAGATAACGTCCAAGTTAGTTTGTTGTGCGGTCATGCCCGATGCGGACGTCCATAGGGCTCTGAACATACGTTCCCACCTCCTTCTTTTTACTCTTTTCGGCTCGGAGGTGGGATTTTTCAGGGGCTCTGCAGTTCCCGGGCAAGCTGGTTCTTCAAGTCTTCAGGCAGAACCGCTAACGCCTTGTAATTTTCGTGATTTATCTCTATTTTTACGGGAGATTTTTTGAAGGCCTCCACCTGTTCTGGGGTTAGTGTCCACTTGAGAAAGTGAACAACCGAAGCCTTACCTTCTTCATAGTCCATCTTACTTTTCTCATCCGCTTCCGCTCTGACAGTATAAGAGTTTCCTATGTGAAGGAGCACATTTTCGTGAATTCCTACGAGCTTGGGAAGTATCTTCCTTCTTTCCTGAGGGTCGGGTATCTCGATAAACATGGTGGCGGATATCTGGTTTTCCTCTGGTATGAGCTCGTTGTAGGTGTCTATCTCAAACTGGATATCCTTTTCGTCAACCATACGCTCCGCTCTTATCATCTCTTGAATCTGAAACCAAACAGTGTCGTAGTTTTCAAAAACGAGGGTTACCATATCGCCTACTTGAATGCGCCTCTTTTTCTTTATCTCTATGATCTCCTTTACTTTCTGAGGCCTGACCTTTTCATACTCGTAAAGGTTTAGAATGTCTTCTCTCTTTACCTTTCTCATTTTCAGCCTCCTCCATAGGCTCTGTAGAGGACCTCTAAAGGATGGAGGGGTTCCTTCCCGGTTCCGATCTCTATCATGTGCCCCGCCAAGGGACATTCCGTTACAAATAGATCTGCGTCCTGGGCTTTGAGATCCTCAAAGAGCCTTGAACCTACCTTGTAAGCGTAGTCAAAGGTCTCCTTTTTAACTCCGAAGGTTCCGTCATGCCCTGAACATCTGTCTACTACTTTAACCTTTGTGCCTGGTATTTGTCTGAGCAAAGCTACTCCCTTGTAGCCTACGTTAAGGGACTTCAGATGACAGGGTATGTGGTAGGCGATCGTGCCCATAGAAACTTTAAAGTCCTTGTTGAACTTGCCCTGTTCGTTGAGCTTCCAGAGGTATTCGTGAATGTCGTAGACCTTCTCGGATAGTTTTTTCGCATCCTCATCGTTAGGAAGTAGCAGTGGATACTCATACTTTATCTGAAGAGCACAGGTAGGTATAGGAACTATGACGTCGTAGCCCGCATCCACAAAAGGCTTTAGTCTCTCTATGTTCCTTTTAGCTTTCTTTATAGCTGAGTCAAGATCCCCTATGTCGAAGTAGGGAATTCCACAACACTCTTGAGTCTCCGGAAGCTCAACGTGAACGTCGTTCTTCTCCAAAACCCTGACGAGGGCTATTCCCTTAGAGAGGAAGTTGTAGTTAATAAGACAGGTGGAGAAAAGGACTACTTTTCCGTTGTCTCCCTTAACCGGTCTTCTGTTTTTCCTGAACCACTTTTCAAAGCTTTGATCGTTGAATTTAGGTAGCTTAGCCCTTCTGTCGACACCCATGAAGTTTTCCAAGATCACCCTTACCGGTTTAGTTTCCATAAGGGCGTTTACTATGTGAGACTGGTGTCCTACGTTGAGTTTACCGTTTAGATCCGTGTTTACCATTAGCTTGTCCGTGAGTTTCGCTCCCTGCTTTTTGAACTTTATGGCTTTGTATCTTAAAGAAAGATGGGGGAAGTCTATCTTCCACTCGTGGGGAGGGGTGTAAGGACACCTGAAGTAACACTGCTTACAGTGAAAGCAGAGCTCCAAGGGTTTTATAAGCTCTTCTTTTGAGAGTTTTTCCACGTCGTCATTGTTCCTGTCTACCGCATCGAACAGGGCGGGAAAAGACGGACAAAAACTGACACACATTCTGCAGTCTTTACACTTGGAGTAAACCCTTTTTGCCTCTTCCAACAGGGCGTTCTCGTCGTAAAACTTAGGGTCCGTCAGATCAAAATTAAAGTCCTTTACTCCACCTATCGAGGATTCATACATTTTCGAACTCCCACGTTAGAAGTTAAAACGGGGCAAAAGCCCCGCTAAAAAGCTGTTAGGTGGAAGCTTTGTATTGCTCGAGGGCCTTCTGGAACCTTCCCGCGTGGGATTTTTCAGCCCTTGCGAGGGTCTCGAACCACTCCGCTATCTCGTCAAAGCCTTCCTCTCTGGCAACCTTGGCGAATCCGGGATACATCTCCGTATACTCGTAGGTTTCACCTGCTATGGCGGATTCGAGCATCTCTTCGAGGGAGTTTATGGTCTTTTCGGTAGCAGGGTCTACTCCGCCGTATTTCCTCATCATGTCGAGGTGTCCGAAAGCGTGCCCGGTCTCACCTTCCGCGGTTTCTCTGAAGATGTTAGCTATGTCGGGGTATCCCTGTATGTCCGCCTCTCTCGCAAAGTAGAGGTATCTCCTGTTAGCCTGAGACTCTCCTGCAAAAGCGGCCTTGAGATTCTCAAGGGTCTTGGTTCCTGCCAAGCTCTTGCTCATTTCTCTCACCTCCTTTCCGGTTTTTATTCATTAGTTATTATATGCAAAAAATTTTCAAAATCAAGCCCGAGGTTCATGCAAGCATAAGAATATGCTTATATAACTTACTTTTTTCAAGCTATAAGAAATTCGTAGTTGGACGTGCACACAGGGAAAAGTTAGCATAGTCAACAGGTTGACAAAACTTAAACTTCAAAAGGAGGTAAAAAGGTATGAGGAAACTTATACTTGTGGGAGCGGTCCTCGCGGGGGCGACTTCAGTCTTCGCTACAAACGGAGATAACCTCATAGGTCTCACTCCCGCATCGAGAGGTATGGGTGGTATCGGTGTAGGTATGCCCGTAGGACCAGTAGACTCCATATTCAGAAACCCCGCTTGGATGAGCGTGATGGAAAACAAGTTTACGGTTCAGTTCGGTGGGATACTGTTTATGCCTAAAGTTAAGTCAAGTCAGCAGATGGTAATAGAGGCAAAGGACCCTAATACGGGAAATATTATCCATGATCCTAATGGGAATCCTGTAACTGTAACTATTCAAAGTGGTAAAAGAACAAGTGATGCGGATCTGTTTACCGTTCCCGAAATAGGTATAGTTCACAGGATAAGCGACAGGCTTGTCTTCGGATTAGGAGCTTTCGGTGTTTCTGGAATGGGTGTGGATTATAGAAACGAGTTTACTCAACTTCCCAACAACCAGTCAGTTCCTGCACTTGCTCAAATGCACACAACTTTCCAGTTTATGAGGATAATTCCCGCAATAGCATTTCAAGTAAACGAAATGATAACTATCTCTGGAGCTATTCATGGAGCTTGGGGTTCTTTAGATATGGGAGCTCAAATGTGTGA
>WFYK01000195.1 GCA_015490105.1 Aquificaceae bacterium
AACCGCAGTTTTGAGGTGATCGGTCAGCAAGGGGAACGTATACTGGCCTCCCGCTAAGGCAACCCAAGGGACTAAGTGATCCGCCATATGTCTGTCTACACAGGACCCGCTTCTCCAATCCTCCAGAATTTTCAACGCTGCCTCCGCACCCACTTTCTCCGCAGGTTTACCTTTCTCTCCGAGAGCATCCGCGCCGACGAAGGTTCTACCCTCACTGTCTTCTACCCAAAGGGTAATACTGGTCCCTATAGAAGGGGATCTGACATACTGCCTGTAGGAGGATATCTCCACGTTGAGTTCTTTAAGAACTTCAAGTGCACCCGAAACTTGCCTTTGGGCAACTTTGCGTTCCCTCAGCTTCTCGTGAGCCACAGACAAAGCGTGAATCCTCTTAAGAGACCCCCTCCTTGTCAGATCCACACTTCCCTTAGACTTTAAAAACTGAACTATCCCTCTCAGGTCCCCTAATACACCTTCATACGAATTCCTTACCCTTACCGTGACTCTGCCTCCTCCCGCAGGGTAATATCCTCTTTGAAGGACATCGATCTTGATCAAATCTGTGAACCTCTTTAGGAAACCTCCGTAGAGGAATCTAAACCAGTCTATTGTGGGACTTGCCGGGACTTCCGTCCCACCTATTACTTCAAGGGTTATCTCCCCGTTCACAAGAATACATACGGGCAAGACCGCCTGAAGAAAGAGGGTTATGGATCCTGCACTCTGAAAGTCTATAAAGTAACTCCCCCCCTTCACCTGCCTTCCCGGATAGAAACGAACCTCTAAGGAACCAAGTTTTGCACCTTCTACTTTAGAAGAAGTTAGCTGAGCCACTGTATTTAGGGCGTGAAGATGCTGGCGTCTGAGCCCCGGTCTTTCCCGATTTGCCCTTAAATTGAACAACCTGAAGGGCTTTCCCGTTACCAAGCTCAAGAACAGGGAATATCTGAGGATTTGTCCTCCGCCCTCTCCGAAACTACCGTCTATCTCAAGCAGATCTCCCAGTTTTAGTCCCCTCCTTAATCTCTTTACATACGCTTTCTAACTTATTAAATTGCCTCTCTCCTGAGAGCTTTACGAAGAGGCTACCCACAACTACCCCGTCCGCGAAGGAGCATATTTCCCGTGCCTGATCCTTCGAGGAAACACCGAAACCTACAACGACAGGCTTGGAACATACATCCCTGTAGATCCTTACCTTTTCCTTTATATCTTCCAAAGGCAAGGTCTTTCTCGCCCCGGTTGTTCTCGTTACGGAAACCATGTAGGTGAAGCAATCTGTGGTTTCACAGATAAGCTTTAACCTTTCCCTGCTACTCGTAGGAGATGCAAGCATAACAAGAGCAAGATCTAACTTTTGGCACACCCTTTTCAATTCCCCGCTTTCCTCCGGGGGGAGATCGGGAACGATGAACCCATCGCATCCCGCTTCCTTGAAGGATGAACAAAATCTTTCTATACCCACCTTAAACATAGGGTTGTAGTAAGTCATAATCAAGATAGGGATATCACTACTTAAGCTTCTAAGCTCTTTCGTTGCGGTAAGGACGTCCTTTAATCCTACACCATTTTTCAACGCTATCTCATGAGCAACCTGAATCGTCGGTCCGTCCGCAACCGGATCAGAGAAAGGAAAGCCAACCTCAAGTATGTCACTTCCCGATTCAATAAGGATCTCAAAAGCTTTTAAAGAATCTTCGAGGGAGGGATACCCCACCATCATGTAGGAGACCAAAGCTCCTTCTCCTCTTTCTTTCAATCTTTTGAAAGTGCTTTCGATTTTATTCATGCCTCTCCTCGTGTAAAAATTTCCCTATGGCGTTTTTTTTCCTTTCCCTAATTTTACCTTTGACTTTGGCCTTAGCACAGGTAAAAGTGGAAACAAATTACCCCTTGAGGAAAAATAACTTCCTTCAGAACGTATCCGAAGAAGATCTCCCTCTCATACTTTGGATACTCCAGAATCTAAAAGATATAAAGTCTGTATCGGTGGAAAGCACACCTAAAGGCTTAGTTCTAAGGATAGAACGCCACCCAATTTTAAAGGAAGTTGAGATCATCGGAAACTATTTCTTTTCGAAGAGGGATATAAAGAACCTCCTCGGCGTTTTAGAGGGTGAACCTTTGGCTGATTTCGATCCTGAAGTGGCAAAAAATCTCATAGAAGATCTCTACAGGAGAGAAGGATTCCTCGATGTTAAGGCTGAGATATTCGTGATAGTAGATGAAAAAGGGAGCGCTTACATGCGAATAATTATTCAGGAAGGACCCTTATACTTTTTAGGTCCGCCTCGAATAAACGTAAAGCTAAGAGAAGTAAGCTTTCCCGTGGGAACACCCTTTCGCGAGGCCTTGGCACAAAAATTCAGGAGTGAGATAGAAGAGTTCTTGAAAGCTAAAGG
>WFYK01000196.1 GCA_015490105.1 Aquificaceae bacterium
AAGAGGTGAGGAGACCCGACGGAAGCTACATAAAGTTCGATGACAACGCTTGCGTTTTGCTAAACCAATACGGGGAACCTTTAGGAACGAGGGTTCTCGGGCCTATTGCGAGAGAGGTAAGAAACAGGGGCTTTACCAAGATAGCTTCCCTCGCACCGGAGGTAGTTTAAATGGCTTCTAAGATTAAGAAAGGCGACACGGTGATCGTAGTAAGGGGAAAGGAGGCAAACAAGGGTAAAACCGGGAAGGTCATAAAGGTTATCCCCGAAAAGAATAGGGTAATTGTGGAAGGGGTAAACTTTGTTAAGAAACACTTAAAACCGGGACCTAACTTTGAGGGCGGTATAGTAGAGGTAGAAGCTCCGATACACGTTAGCAACGTCATGCTCGTTTGTCCAAACTGTAAAAAACCTACGAGGGTCGGATTTAAGATAGTCAAGGAGAAGAATGTTGTAAGAAAGTATAGGGTTTGTAAGAAGTGTGGAGAGAACATAGATCTCGTCAGTGAAAAAACCTTGAGAGGTTAAGAGATGGCGACCGCAACAAAGTATGTGCCGAGGCTTTATATCAAGTATAAGGAAGAGGTTGTGCCTCGCCTCATAGAGAGGTTCCAGTATAAGAACCCTATGGAGGTTCCCCGTCTTGTGAAGATAGTGGTAAACATGGGCGTGGGTGAGGCGGTTCAAGACATAAAGCACCTGGAAAGGGCTATGGAAGATTTAAGGCTAATAACAGGTCAACAGCCCGCGGTAAGAAGGGCAAAAAAGTCGGAAGCGGGGTTCAAACTCAGAAAGGGTATGCCCATAGGAGCTAAGGTGACCCTCAGAAAGGAAAGGATGTGGGACTTCTTAGACAAGACCATATCTATAGCCCTTCCGAGGGTAAAGGACTTCAAGGGATTGAATCCGAGGTCTTTTGATGGAAGGGGTAACTATTCTTTCGGTATAGCAGAGCAGATAGTCTATCCTGAGATAGACTATGACAAGGTTGACAGGATAAGGGGTATGGACATCAGTATCCATACCACCGCGGAAACGGACGAGGAAGCTTTCTGGCTCCTGTCCCTTCTGGGACTCCCTATTAGAGCTTCGTGAGGAGGTTGTGAGGTATGCCGAGAAAGGCAAAGGTCATGAAGGATCTCAAGTATTACCCCAAGTGGAAGGTGAGGAAGAAAAACAGGTGTCCCATATGCGGAAGGCCGAGGGGATTCCTAAGATACTTCAACATGTGTAGGCTTTGTTTCAGGGAAAGAGCCCTAAGGGGAGAGCTTCCGGGCGTAAGGAAATCAAGCTGGTAACGGAGGTAATAAGATGGATCCGATCGCGGATATGTTCTCCGCTATAAAGAACGCGATAATGAGAAGAAAGGATTACGTGGATGTTCCTTCCTCTAAAATGAAAGAGAGGATCCTCGACATACTCAAAAAGGAAGGTTTTATAAAGGACTGGGAAAGGCTCGACTCTCCCGAGCACAGGAAGGGCACACAGTATAAACTCAGGATCTATCTGAAGTATCTCGATCCTAAAAAGCAAAGAAACGCAATTACCAACATAGTCAAAATCTCGAAGCCCGGAAGAAGGGTCTACGCACCCGTAAAGAGGATCCCTTACGTGAAGAGAGGGCTCGGTATAGCTATAGTCTCTACCGATGCAGGTATAGTAACCGATCACGAAGCCCGCAAACTGCGTAAAGGCGGAGAGCTCATAGCCATCGTCTGGTAGGAGGAAGGAAGATGTCAAGGATAGGTAAGGCCCCCATCCCTATACCGGATAACGTCAAGGTTTCTCTTGAGGGCAGAACCATAACCGTGGAGGGACCTAAAGGTAAACTTTCCATGGAAATCCACCCAGATATGAAGGTGATCGTTGAGGACAAACAAATAAGGGTAGAGAGGCCTTCCGACAGGGCCTTCCACAGGGCTATGCACGGAACTACAGCAGCCCTTATCAGGAACATGATAAAGGGTGTTACTGAGGGGTTTACTGTAGTCCTTGAAGTTCACGGACTTGGATACAGAGCTGCGGTAAAGGGTAAAAATCTTGAACTCAACCTCGGAAAGTCACATCCCGACATATATCCGATCCCGGACGACATAAAGATCGAAGTAAAAGACAACGAAATTCACATCCACGGTATAGACAAGCAAAAAGTGGGCCAAGTTGCTGCGGAAATAAGGGCACTCAGAAAACCCGACCCCTACAAAGGCAAGGGAATCAGATATAAGGATGAAGTTATAAAGCTCAAGCCCGGAAAGGCTGCCGGTAAGAAGTAGGAGGTCTAAACCATGGCCAAGCTCACAAGAAGGGAAAGAAGGCTAAGAAGGCACAAAAGGATAAGAAAAAAGGTCTTTGGGACTCCTGAAAGACCCCGTCTTGCGGTCTACAGAAGCTTAAAACACTTTTACGCCCAGATAATAGACGATACCAAAGGTCATACTCTCGTCTTTGCTTCCACTTTAGATCCCGAATATGAAAAGCTTACCGGCAAGCGCGGTGGAAAATCTATAGAGGCGGTTCAGAAGGTGGCGGAAATCCTTGTAAAGAGAGCCCTTGAAAAGGGAATAAAAAAGGTGGTGTTCGACAGGGGCGGATTTTTGTATCACGGTAGGATAAAGGCTTTTGCGGATAAATGCAGGGAGCTCGGACTTGAATTCTGAGGAGGTTTTTAGATGGGTGGAAAAGACATAGACGCTCTGATCGAGGACAGGAGAAGGCGTTACGGCATAGTTGACATGATCGAAGACCTCCAGTTGGAGGAAAGGCTCATATACGCCAAGAGGACAGCGAGGGTAACCAAAGGTGGTAGGAGGTTCTCTTTCAGTGCCCTCGTGGTTGTTGGAGACAAGAGAGGGTTTGTGGGCTTCGGGCACGGTAAAGCTAAAGAGGTTCCACTCGCTATAGCCAAAGCGGTCGAGCAGGCTAAGAAGAAGATAATACGCGTTCCCATAATAGAGGGAACTGTTCCCCACGATGTGGTGGGTCACTTCGGTGCTACTAAGATAATCGTTATGCCAGCCCGTAGGGGAACAGGTGTAGTTGCAGGTGGTGCTGCGAAGCCCGTGTTTGAGCTCGCGGGATACACGGACGTGCTTACCAAGATCATAGGTAGCACCAATCCGGACAACGTAGTAAGGGCGGTTTTTGATGCATTCTTGCAACTCAAGACACCCGAACAGGTGGCGGAAGAGAGAGGACTACCTCTTGAAGAGATCCAAAAGCGTTACAACATATACGCCAATCCAAAGATCAGGGTAAAGCTCTATTACCCTTGGAGGGGTGTCCATGGCTAAGAAGCTAAAAGTTACCCTCGTTAGAGGTCTTGCGGGGAAACCTGAATCTCATATAAAGGCGGTAAAGAGCTTAGGCCTCAGGAAGACCGGCCAAAGTAGGATCTTGGAAGATAACCCCATGGTTCGGGGCAACATCAGAAAAGCCCACTATCTCGTTAAAGTGGAGGAGATAGAAGATGAAGCTTCATGAACTTCAACCTCATCCAGGAGCAACTAAGGAAAGAAAAAGGGTAGGAAGAGGTATAGCCGCGGGTCAAGGTAAAACCGCGGGAAAGGGTCATAAGGGTCAAAAGTCAAGATCCGGAGACAGAACCCTTCCTCCCTTCTTTGAAGGTGGACAAACCCCCCTGCATATGAGGATCCCCAAGAGGGGTTTCGTCAACCCGACGCGGATCGAATACACTCCCGTAAACGTAGGTGTCTTGGATCAGCTCTTTAACGACGGGGATGAGGTAACTCCCGAAGTTCTGGCACAAAAGGGGATCTGTTCAAAGAAAGATCTCGTCAAGATCCTCGGTGACGGTAATCTGACCAAGAAGCTTACCGTAAGGGCACACGCTTTCTCCAAAAGTGCAAAGGAGAAAATAGAAAAAGCTGGCGGGACTTGGGAGGTTATAAAAACCTGAACGCTGAAGTTTGTCCCAAATGCGGAAAACTTCTTGAGATAGTGGAGTGCTGCGGGGGAGGGTTGTGGGTTTGCGAATCCTGTAAGGAATACTACTATCCGGGAGAGCTTATCAGTCAAACTCCTGTCTCGGGGGACGAAGAAGGAGATTTTTCACCACATCCTCAAGGGGGTTTCTCCGAACCACAACGTCGTAAACAGCGTTGATTATGGGTGCCCTTATTCCGAGTTTATCCGTCAAAGGTTTCAAGGCTTCTACGGTTTTAACCCCCTCTACTACCTGACCTATTTCTCTAAGGGCTTCCTCCGGGCTGAAACCTTTTCCGAGAAGAAGTCCGAAGCTCCTATTTCTCGAAAGGTCCGAGGTTGCGGTAAGGATCAAATCTCCCATACCCGACAGACCAAAGAAGGTTTCCCTTTTTGCACCTAACGCTTCTCCTATGCGGGCCATCTCCGATAGACCCCTCGTTATCAAACCCGCCCTCGCGTTGTGCCCGAAACCCAGCCCGTCCGAGATACCGCAAGCTATAGCTATAACGTTCTTAAGGGCCCCACCGAGTTCCACGCCGATAAGATCCGGGTTTAAGTAAACCCTGAAGCGGGCAGAGTTAAACAGGTCCCTTATTTTCTCAGCCTTTTCTTTGGAACTTCCGTAGCCTAAAACCACCGCGGTAGGGAGGCCTTTCGATACCTCCTCCGCAAAGGAAGGTCCTGAAAGAACGTATACTTCCGCCTGAGGATGAATTTCCTTTATGATCTCTGAAACCCTCTTGAATGTTCCCACTTCGAGGCCCTTTGAAGCGTTTACTACCACCGTGACGCTCTCCAATTTGGAAAAAACACTTCTTACCACTTGAACTGGGAGGGCACATACGAGAACATCAGACCTTTCTAAAGGCTTTAGCGAGTCCGCGGGCTTTATATTTTTTGAAAGCTCAATTCCACTCAAGTAAGGGTGCTTTCCTTCGGAGATAGCTTTTAGAACATCACTGTTGATGTCGTAAATTAAAACCTCTTCAACCTTCGGGGCAACAACGGTGCTGAGGGCAACACCCCACCTTCCTCCTCCCAAGATTCCTACTCTCATCTTCAGTCTCCGTAGATTACTTCAAGCAGATCCTCTTCGCTGACTCCGGGAAAGTCTACTTTTGAAAGAAAATCCCTAATCTTTTCCTTTATCTTCTCCCTTTCGAAGGGAACTCCCTTCAAGCTTTCACAAAACCCCTTCAAAGAGTCTTTAGGATACAAGGTGAAATCCCCGTAGATGTATATCTCCTCTATTTTCCCTTCCCTCAGGTATACCTCCGCCTTTATTAGACCTCCTTTTGCCTTGTGGAGTGCGGTTCTGACGTTTACACCTTCCTTTATCTTTATGCTTCTGTGCTTTCTGCCCGTGTCTTCGAAGAGGACCTCTTCGGAAGTAAACTCCTCCTTGAGCTTGTCCGCAAGGGCAAAAGCTTCCTGAGGGACTTGTGCCTCTTCCAAATCAAAGAGACGGGAAAATTCCTGAGCAAGGAGGTCTTCCACCTCCTCGTAGCTCGGCATCCTGCCTGTTTCCCTTTCTACCCACGTTATGTTTTCTTCCAAGCTCTTGTATAGCTTATCCCTGAACTTCTCTTCTGGGACCTTAAACAGCTGACTCATCAGCTTCGTGTTGAAGCGAAGCAAAAGACCTCCGACGAATACGAAGCTCTCCCCTATGTCCGCAGCACCCTGACCGCTTATTTTACGCTTAGTCTTTCTCTCAACCAAGTCGTTTATGGGTCTGTATTCCACATCAACACCAAGGCGCCTGTATACCTCTATTACCGGCTTTGAAAACTTCCTGTAAGCTTCCTCTATCTTGAAAGGTAGAGCGGGATTGTCTTTTTTAAGTATGAGCTGGTAGAAGACCTGATCCCTGTCGAGTAAAACCGCACCGCCCCCTACCTCCCTACGGATTATCGAGATGCCGAGTTCTTTACATTTTGGAATGTCTATTATCTCTTGTGTTCTGTCAAAGTAGCCGACGCTAACGTAGGTTTCTTCGGGAGATGTGATCACAAGGGCTTCCTCCCCCAAACGGGCTAAAGCGTGAAACAAGGTTATAGATCTTAGATTACCTACCCTTCCGACCCTCAGTAGCTTCATAGCGAAATTTTTAGCACAAGATCCGAAAAGATCCTAATAGGAGGTAGAAATTGTGAGGGAAAATCTTGAAAAGCTCCTTTCTCGGATAGAGGAAAAACTGTTAAACCCATTTAAACCTGAAGGACTTGAGGAAGACTTTAAGGCACTGCTTGAGACCTTAAGGTCTTTAAGACCTGAAGAGATAAAGGAGGCGAGCGACAGGATAGATAGAGTTGTAAAGCTTTTCGTTCACAACCTAAACCTCGTGGAGGGCTACATAAGACCCATTTACGAGAGAGGGGATCTGATTTCAAGGAGGGCTTGAATGTTTTCCTACACTATGGGAATAGTCTGGCAGGCCCTCGAAGTTTACAGAAAGTCCATGGACATACACAACAGGAACGTTATAAACGTTAACAATCCCGACTACGTTCAAGAGGATCCCGAGATAGAAAGTTTCGCCCCCGCGGGAGTGGCTTTCGAAAGGGTGAGGAGGGATCAGAACGTCTACCTTCTCGGTGTTAGAAACACAAAGCTCTCCCTCGTTGAGTATCTGAGGGAAAGGAAGTCTTACTTAGGAAACGTGGAAGGGATCTTTCAAGAGCTTTTCGAAGGGCTCGGCTTGAATGACTACGTAAACCGCTTCTTCAAGGCCTACCAGGATCTTATGAAAGAACCCACTAACACGGGAGCCAAAAATGAACTCGTAAACTCCGCAAAAGCTCTTAGTGACTTTCTCAGGAATAGATCCAAGGATATAGATAGGATAGACGCGAGCTTGGACTTTAACCTCAGAGAATCTGTCAGGAAAGCCAACGAGATAATAAGAAAGCTCTATGTTCTGAATAAGGACATAACGGTTACCTACGCCCAAACTTACGCAAACGGTCAGGATTACAAAAACATACTCGACACGAGAGACAAATACCTAAGAGAACTCTCGGAGCTTATAAACATCCAGATACAGGAAGACGAGATAGGTAGGGTCAAGGTAATAACCTCGAAAGGTTTCGTTCTCGTTGACTACACGGACTCCTACTGGCAGTTGAACTACAGCGGAGGCAAACTCTACTGGGTTCCCCAGGAGGGCACGCCTACCGAGATCACCAACGTGATCGAGTCAGGAAAGATAAAAGCTTACTTGGACGCCAGAAGTGACCTTGCTCGCTTCAAAGGGGAACTTGGAGATATAGCGGAGTATCTCATATCTACCGTAAAAATTCCCAGGGAAAAGTCCGGAACGTGGTATCTTGTAAAGAACGTATCCGATAACACCCAGCCCTTGAATACCTTTGGCATTAACGGAACTTTAAACTTCTACGATCCTTCAGGGAACCTCATAACCTCAATAACCTACGATACCCTCTCTTTGGATGATCTCGCTAACGCTATAAACACGAACGCAACGCTAACGTCCGCGGGCTTTAGCGCAACCGTCGTATCTAACCCCGACGGAACTTACACCATTAGGATCTCCAACTCAAACCCTGACTATAGGGTGGAGGATACTTCTAAGAACTTTTACGAGAGCTCTCCGGTCTTTAGCGGAACCTCGTTGGCGGACATAGCTCCCGTTTCTACGCTCAGCAGTGACCTTCAAGACATTAAGTTTGAAGATGCGGACGACTTTAGTGCTTTGGGAACCGCTTGGTGGAACGAGGGGAAAAGGCTCGTAGATGTTCTTATAAGTGATATATCAACCACTCAAGCGGATGTAAGCGACAAGCTCAGGATCGAAGAAGCTCTCCTTGAAAACATAAATCAAAAACTCCAAGAGGCCCAAAGTGTTTCTTTAGACAGGGAGTTTATAGAGATCATGAGACTTCAGAGGACTTACGATGCTATAGCTAAGGTAGTGGTTCGTGTGGATGAACTTCTGAGAACGACCATAGAGATGGTGTGAGGTGTAAAGGATGAAGGTGCCGGATAACCTTATCTACTCTGTTTTTCAGCGCCAAGATCAGCTTGTTAGAGAGAACCTGGTAAAAAAGACCCTTGAGATAGGGACGGGAAAGAGGGTCTTTAACATAGGGGACGATCCGGGGACTACCTACAACATAATCCAGCTAAAAAAGGAAATCACGGAGCTTTCCCAGTTTTCAAGAAACCGCCTATTTGCGGATGTAAATCTCTCCTACGCGGACTATACCCTCTCCAAAGTAGAGGACTACCTTAAGGAACTCTACACAAAAACGGTTCAGGCCAAAAGCCAAACCGTAACGCCTGATGCCCTCGTTGCTATGTCCGAGGAGTTTGGGACCGCCATAAGATTTCTGTTGGACAGAGCCAACGAGCGTCTGGGGGAAAATTACATATTCTCGGGAAGTGCACTGACTACAAAACCCTTCGATAACAACTATGCCTACAGGGGATCTCAAGAGGAGTTCAACGTTCAAATAGACGCGGAGACCTTCGTTCCCGTCTTTACTTCGGGAGAGGTTGTCTTTACCACCAACGTGGTTGAGCTCGATGCGAGCTTTGCAAGTCCCGACGATGTATTTACTCTCGGCGGGGACGGTGTAGGACAGATAGATATAACCTATAAAGGAACCACTTACAGCTTTAATTATGACAATGACCCTGCCACTCCAGACCCCAGCACACTCCAAGAACTTGTGGATGCGATAAACGCCACCGTAGGTCCTCAGGTGAGAGCCTTCGTTCATGAGAAGGAGGACGGAACCTATACCTTGAGGCTTATCCCGGAAGAGACCAGCCAGCCAATAACAGTTGCCTACAATACAGCGGTAACTGACCCTTCGGAGGAACTGGGAAGTTTCAACTACCTTAACATCTTCCAAATAACGGATCGCATATACAAAAAGCTCCAAGGAGGAATAAACCCCGATGACTCCGATCTTACCGCTATCAACAGAGCTTACGACCACGTAGCTTTCCAACGCTCACGTATAGGAAGTGTTTTAGCCCAGGTCAAACAGCAAGAGCCCGTCCAACAGAATAAGGAAGATGTTCTCAACAAGCAAAAGTCTGACAACGAGGACGCGGACATTTCCCAAAGCATAATGGAATACACGAGATACAGACTTGCCTACGAAGCTCTCATGAGGATCGTAGCGGACACGAGGGATATGACTATCCTCAAGTATATATGAAGGGTTGAGTTGATAGTATATTTTCAGGATGATTCAAAGGCGCAAGACCCGTCAGATATCGGTGGGCAACGTCAAAATAGGCGGTGATGCTCCCATCGTTGTTCAATCTATGACCTCCACTAAGACCTCGGATGTTGAAGCTACCCTTGAACAGATAAGGCGCCTCGCTGACGCGGGATGTGAAATCGTCAGGGTTGCGGTTCCCCATATGGAGGATGTAGAAGCTCTCGAAGACATAGTTAGAAATTCACCCCTTCCCATAATAGCGGACATACACTTTGCTCCCAAATACGCTTTCCTCTCCATGGAGAAAGGGGTTCACTGCGTTCGTATAAATCCCGGAAACATAGGTAAAGAGGAAGTTGTCCGTGAGATCGTAGAGGAGGCTAAAGTAAAAGGTGTAGCCATAAGAATAGGTGTAAACTCCGGTTCTTTGGAAAAGGACCTTCTTGAGAAATACGGCTATCCCAGTGCGGAAGCCCTTGCGGAGAGCGCACTCAGGTGGTCGGAAAAGTTTGAAAGGTGGGGCTTTGCCAACTACAAGGTTTCAATAAAGGGATCGGACGTTCTTCAAAACGTTAAAGCGAACCTCATATTCGCCCAGGAGACGGACGTTCCGCTCCATATAGGGATAACGGAGGCAGGCTTTGGAAACAAAGGGATAATAAAGTCCGCGGTGGGCATAGGTATCCTCCTTTACATGGGTATAGGCGATACGGTGAGGGTATCTTTGACGGACGATCCCGTGGTAGAGGTGGAGACCGCTTACGAAATACTTCAGTCTTTAGGCTTGAGAAGAAGGGGTATAGAAGTTGTCTCCTGTCCTACATGCGGAAGGATAGAGGTAGATCTTCAAAAGGTAGTAAAGGAGGTGGAAGGTCTGGTTAAGACCTTTGACAAGCCACTGAAAGTTGCCATAATGGGTTGCGTAGTGAACGCAATAGGGGAAGCCCGAGAAGCGGACATAGGTCTCGCTTGCGGGAGGGGTTTTGCTTGGATCTTCAAGAAGGGAAAACCCATAAGGAAGGTCTCCGAAGAGGAGATGACGAGAGAACTTATAAAGGAGATTCAAAACTGGTCCTGAGAACGGATAAGGATAAAGGAAAAGAATCTTCTAAAACTCCCGCTGATGTAGACGTCTCCGCTTTTGTATATCTCAAGAACCCCCACGGAAGGATTTTCTTTAAGGAACTTTCTCCTCAAGGTTTTTGGCATAGAAAAGAGGGCGGTAGCGTATGCATCCGCTAAGGTGCAGTTCTTATAGGCTACGGTTATCTGGATTAGATCTTTGTCCTTTTGAAGTATATGTTTCTTGTGGTAGTTTCCGGAAGTGGAAAGGCACACGTCTTTGGAATTGATCATCTCCGCCAGGACACCGCCCGATGGGTTTTTTACCGCAAGGAGTCTTCTGTGTCCCCAAACTTTCATGTCTCCAGCCAGACTCAAGAAACCCTCTTTTAGGTTTAACCTCTCAAAAGCCACCTCTAAGGCGAACCCCTTGCCTATGCCTCCAGGATCTAATTGGGCTCTTTTGCGAAATCTCACCCTACCATCTTTTAAAAGAATGTCCTCAGGGGATGCACCACTTTCGTGAAGTATGTTGAAGTATCCGTAAGTTTTTTTCCACGCTCTTTTAGCTTCCTCGAGGAACCTGTAGGTCAGGGGTGATACCTCTATCCATTCCTTATGGGCTCTTTTGTTCAAGAGACTAACTTCCGAGTCTTCTAAAAAGGGGCCTAGCCTTTCTTCTACTTCCTTCATTATGCGATATGCCCTGTAGGTGTCTTCCTCGGAGGGTAGATCTACTATCGCGTAAGTTCCCATCAGGAAGAAAACTTTCTCGACACTAAAAGAAAAACTAAAAAGGAGGAGAACTACCGCGGTCAGGACTCCCAACCTTTATCCTTCATGTAAGCGTTCTTGTAAGCCACGTAGTTCTTAGCGGACTCCTTTATAAGCTCTATCTCTTCTTCTTTCAAGTCTCTTACTATCTTTGCGGGAACACCCGCTACCAGGACACCTGAAGGGATCTTCTTGTTGGGGGTGACAAGCGCCCCCGCTCCTACCAAAACAAAGTCTTCTATCTCAACGCCGTCCATTATCACCGCACCCATACCTACAAGTATGTGATTGTGAAGAACACAGCCGTGGAGAACAGCCCTGTGTCCGACGGTCACATCGTTTCCGATTATGGTGGGATGAGTCTCGTGGGTAACGTGAACAACGCTGTTGTCTTGAATGTTGGTCCTCTCGCCTATTCTTATGTAGTTCACGTCTCCCCTTATGACCGTGCCGAACCACACGCTCGAATCTTTACCTATTTCCACGTCACCTATAATCACCACGTTTTCTGAAAGATATACGCTCGGATCTATCTTAGGGACCTTACCCTTGTAAGCCTTTATCAGTGCCATAGTGGGCCTTTATTTTATCCTTGAACTTCAGGCCGATCCAAATACCGACCGCGATAAGGGTTAGCAGTAAAGCCACGTAGACGGAGGTCTTTCCGAGAACCCTGTTTAAAGTATCCCAAAGAAACAAAAAAAGAAGGTAGAAACCGTAAAGAACGAACAGGAAAGAGACGATTTTCCACAGTTCTTTGAGCAGGTGTTCAGGGTTCAAACCTCAGAGCCTCCCGAAGCACGGATCTGGGATCCGATACCATCTGACCGTTTGAGACTACAAGATCCGCCCCTGAAGACAGAGCGGACCTTTGAAGTTCCACATTTTTATGCCCACAGTAGCCTATCACTTTAACCTCCGGGGAGTTTTCCTTTATTCTCTTGATTAAATTCAGAGCGGAGGGAGACGCTTCGAGGTTTATAAAAACAGCGGAAAAGTCTCCTTTCGACAGCAATTCTTCGATCCTGTTCCACCCCAAAGCTTTTTCCACCTCAATACCGAGACCTCTCAAGATAGAAGACACCTTCGAAGACATCATCAAGTTTCCGTCTATTAAAACCACCTTCATTTGATCTCCACCTTGACCACGTCTTTCCCGTCAAACTGAGGGCTGAAGGTAGCAAGTATAACCGAGATCTCCGCGGAGTTAGTGTAAAAGTGAACAGTCCCTGCGGGTATAAATAGAAAATCTCCCGCCTCCATGGTGTAGGTCTTTCCGTCGAGGTATATGGTTCCTTTGCCCTCTATCAGATAAACGCTAAGATCGTGATCCGCGTGGTAGTGGGGTTGCTCCGCGGTCTTTATGAATACGAGATACTGGCTTGAATACTTGCCGTTTTTTATGTTAACCGCAAGAAAGCCTTCGGTTTTCTTTTTCCCCTCTTCTATGGCTTCCTTTAGATCTTTGGGACCTTCCGGATAAATCACCTTCATCACTTTCCACCCGCAAGTTCCACCGCCTTCTTAGCTCCGTCCCACATGTCTTCCGCGTTTATAAAGTTCATACCAGATTCGGATAGGATCCTCTTGCCTTCATCTACATTGGTGCCTTCCATCCTCACCACTACGGGAACCTTAAGTTCCACCATCTTACCCGCCTCTACGAGCCCTTGGGCGAGCCTGTCGCACCTTAAAATACCGCCGAATATGTTGATAAAGACCGCTTTAACGTCTGGGTCCGCCATTAGGATCCTAAAGGCGTTGGCGATCTGTTCTACGTTAGCCCCGCCTCCCACGTCGAGGAAGTTAGCGGGTTCTCCTCCCGCAAGTTTAATAATGTCCATGGTAGCCATGGCAAGGCCCGCACCGTTGACCATACAACCTATGTTCCCGTTGAGCTTTATGTAGTTGAGGCCGTATTTCTTTGCTTCCGCTTCGAGCTCAGGAATCTGGGTCTGATCCTCCATCTCTTCCAAATCCTTGTGCCTGAAGAGGGCATTATCGTCAAGATCGAGCTTCGCATCTAAAGCTATAACCTTCCCTTCCTTGTCCAAAACGAGGGGATTTATCTCTACCAAGGAGGCGTCCAGATCCGTGTAAATTTTGTAGAGTTTGAGAGCTATCTGAGAGAACTCCTTTACGGGAAGGCCCAACTTGAAGGCAAGTTTTCTGGCTTGATAGGGCATGAGGCCGAGTTCCGGGTCTATGTCTTCTATGATTATGGCTTCAGGGTTTTCTTTTGCGATCTCCTCTATCTCCATACCTCCCGCGGAGGAGGCCATTATTACAGGTTTGGACTTGGACCTGTCCAAGGTAATAGAGAGGTAAAACTCCTTGTCTATAGCGGTAGCTTTCTCTATCCAAACCCTGCTTACGGGTTTCCCATCAGGACACTGGAAGGTCTTTAGAACCTTTCCGAGCATACCTTCTACCGCCTTCTCCAGATCTTCCATGTTCTTTACGATCTTTACGCCACCCGCTTTTCCTCTTCCTCCACAGTGGATCTGGGCTTTGACCACCAAGGGAAACTCTCCCAGCTCTTGAGCCACTTCTTTTGCCTCTTTAAGAGAAAAAGCTACCCTTCCTTCGGGAACGGGAATCCCGTATTTGGCGAAGATCTCTTTAGCCTGATGCTCGTGCAGTTTCATGGCACCTCCTCCTTCAAGATCTCTTCGGCTTTATCCTGATAAGAACCTCATCCGGGTTCACACTCTCACCTACTTGCACGAGGATCTCTTCTACCACCCCGTCCACCGGACTGTGTATTTCGTTTTCCATCTTCATAGCTTCTACAACGAGCAGGACGTCCCCCTCTTTTACCTCTTGACCTACGTTTACCTTTATGTTCACCACCTTACCGGATATGGGTGAGGTTACGTCTCCGACATCCCTGGGCTTTGGTCTCTTGGGAGCTACGGGGGAGCCTTCCGAGATCTCGTAACCTTCTCCCGATACCTCTACCTCTCTGATGGGTTGCAAAACAACCTCTTCCAACCTTCCGTCGAGCCTTATAAAGAACGTTCTACCGCCCGCTGTCTCTTCACCTCTACCCGCAATTTGAACATGATACTGTTCCCCGTGGACGGTGATGTTGAACTCTACGGGTGCTTTTTCATGACAGGGCTGTTCTTCCACATCCTCTACGGGAACAGGAGGGACTTCTCCTTTTTGAACCTTTTCCCTCCACTCGAAAAACTCCTTAGCAACTACCGGAAACAGAGCGTAAGAGAGGATGTCTTCTTCGGTTTTTGCACCGGCTTCTTTAGCTTCTTCCCTTATCTTATCAAGCTCGGGTTCTAATAGGTCCGCGGGTCTCTTATCGTATATGGGTTTTTCGTCGCCGAGGATCTTTTTAAGAACCTCTTCCTTTATGGGAGCGGGAGGCCTTCCGTATAGGCCTTTGACGTAGTCCTTCGTCTCTTTGGTTACCACCTTGTATCTTTCTCCGTGCAGAACGTTCATAAAAGCTTGGGTTCCCACTATCTGAGAGGTGGGAGTAACGAGAGGCGGGTATCCGAGATCTTCACGGACACGGGAAACTTCTTCCAGAACCTCCTCGAGTTTTTCCTCTAAGTTCTGTTCCCTCAGCTGATTTATAAAGTTGGTTATCATACCTCCCGGAATCTGGTGAAGGAGAACACCCACGTCGGGATAGGGGGGAAGAACGTCAAACTTCTTGTACTTAGCCCTGATCTCCTTGAACATGTCTCCCGCTTTTTTGTAAAGATCCGTATCCACGTCAACTTGGTATCCGAACTCCCTAAGGACGTATATCATCGTCTCTCCGGGTGGATGAGAGGTCTGACAGGAGAGACTGTAGAAAACCGTATCTATCATATCCGCACCAGCCTCTATACCTTTAAGCTGAGCCATCTCGGCCAGATCCGCGGTTGTTTGGGTGTGAAGGTGCACGGGATAGTCGGGGTATTCGGACTTGAGAGCGGAGACAAGATCGTAGGCTACTTTGGGAGACAAGAGCCCAGCTTGATCCTTTATAGAGATAATGTCTATACCCATATTTATGAGTTCGCCCGCTATCTTCACGTAATACTCAACCGTATGAACGGGACTGATGGTGTAAGAGAGAACGCCCTTGACTATAGCACCGACCTTCTTGGCGGTTTCTATAGATTTTTGCATGTTCCTCGTATCGTTGAGGGCATCGAATATTCTGAAAACCTCTATTCCGTTGTCGTAAGCCTTCTTTACGAACTCCTCTACCACATCGTCCGCGTAGTGCCTGTAACCTACTACGTTTTGACCCCTAAGGAGCATCTCGAGTTTAGTGTTTGGGGCATTTTCTTTAAACTTCCTTAATCTCTCCCAAGGGTCTTCTTTTAAAAACCTCAAGCAAACGTCGAAGGTTGCCCCTCCCCAAACCTCAAGGGACCAAAAACCGCACTTATCCAACACTTTCAAAACTTCTATCATGTCTTCTGTTCTTACCCTCGTTGCCAAGAGGCTCTGGATACCGTCTCTTAAAGAAACATCGGTTACCTCTATCTTTCTCATTCCAAACTCCCTAAAACTATAAAG
>WFYK01000197.1 GCA_015490105.1 Aquificaceae bacterium
CTGACAGAAATTGTGCAGGTTTGGCTTTGAGCATCACAAGATACTAAGTTCGGAATGTCGGTAAAAGTAACATTGTTAGTATTGCCCTGATTATCGGTTACTTGTGCGGTTTGTCCTACGACAACCTCTATCTTGTCATAGGTTCCCGCAGGGATCTGAGCCTGCCCGAGGTATCTCAATACTCCGTTTACGTCAGTGAGATCTATTGTTACGCCGTTTTGGTCAGAGAATACCGTTTGGCACGTTCCATCGGTGCTGTTACAGAGTCTCAACTCGTAAAGGGTTACGTTGAACACGGGAAACTGATCTGCGGGAATATCGGTAACATAAGCGGCTACGACTCCATTGTTACCGGTAGCGGCAGTAGTATCTCCACCGCCACCTCCACAAGCTACCATCAAAGCACCCGCTCCGAATATTGCACTCAAGAGTGCTAACTTCTTCATCTTTCTTACCTCCTTTCTTAGGTTTTCTGGGATTAATTTGGTTTCGAAAGGTTACCCGAAGGTTACCCCGTGTTGGGATACAATATGGCTTAACCTATGAAGAGTCCGAAGTTTATTTTTGTCACAGGAGGTGTTATATCTTCCCTCGGTAAGGGGGTAACTTCCGCTTCGATAGGTGCCATCTTGGAGGGTATGGGTTTTAAGGTAACCTTGCAAAAGCTCGACCCTTACTTAAACGTAGATCCGGGAACGATGAGCCCTTACCAACACGGGGAGGTTTATGTGACTGAAGATGGCGCGGAAACGGATTTGGATCTTGGACACTATGAGCGTTTTACCTCTTCTACTATGACGAGGGACAACAATGTCACCGCTGGTAGGGTTTATTACAACGTGATCTCTAAAGAAAGGAAGGGGGAGTTCTTGGGAGCTACCGTTCAGGTTATCCCCCATATCACGGAAGAGATAAAGAGCCTTATAAGAAAGGTTGCGGGAGACAACGATATAGTTATCGTAGAGGTGGGGGGAACCGTAGGCGACATAGAAGGTCTGCCTTTCTTGGAAGCCATAAGACAGCTTTCCTTAGAACTGGGGAGGGAAAACTCCATGTTCATCCACGTGACCTTCGTTCCCTACATAAAGACCGCGGGAGAGTTAAAGACAAAACCTACCCAGCACTCGGTAAAAGAGTTGAGGGCAATAGGTATCCAACCGGATGCCTTGATCTGCAGGGCGGACAGGGATCTTCCGAGAGGTATAAAGTCGAAAATAGCTCTCTTTTCCAACGTCAGCGAAGAAGCGGTAATATCCGCTCCCGATCTTGAATACATATACGATCTTCCCTTAAAGTTCAAAGAAGAGGGCCTCGACAGAATAATAGCTAAGAGGCTTTCCCTCGAAGAGAGAGAAACTAATCTCTCCCGTTGGAAGAAGATCGTGGGCGTTTTAAAGAAAGCGAAGGAAGAGGTAAAAATAGGTCTCGTGGGCAAATACGTGGAACTCAGGGACGCTTACAAGAGCGTGGCGGAGGCCCTTGTCCACGGAGGCATAGCTAACGACGTAAGGGTAAAAATAGAGTGGATAAGCTCTGAAAAGATCGAACTCAAGGATATACTCAATGTAGACGGCATACTGGTCCCGGGAGGTTTTGGCGAGAGAGGAACCAAAGGAAAAATTGAAGCTTTGCGCATAGGAAGGGAAGAAGGGATACCGACGTTCGGTATATGTTTAGGCATGCAGATGATGGCGGTGGAGTTTGCAAGGAACGAACTTGGGTTAAAAGAGGCAAACTCTACAGAATTCGATCCGCACACCCCCTATCCTGTAATAGACCTTATGGAAGACCAGAGGAGTGTAGACAGGCTCGGAGGAACTATGAGGCTCGGAGCCTATCCTTGTGTTTTAAAGGAAGGAACGAAAGTTAGAAAGATTTACGGGAGAGAACTAATATACGAACGCCATCGCCACAGGTATGAGTTTAACAACGCCTTCAGAAGTGAATTCGAAAGGAAAGGGATTACCTTCTCGGGCCTGTCTCCCGATGGAAAGCTCGTGGAGGTTATGGAGATAACGGATCACCCTTGGTATATAGGTTGTCAGTTTCACCCAGAATTCAAAAGCAAACCTTTTGATCCCCATCCCCTGTTTGTGTCTTTTATAAAGGCTTCCTTGGAGAGGAAGGTTGCTAAGGCTTAACGTTCCCGCAACTACCACCAACTTCGGGTCCGGATTTGATACCTTCGGACTCGCCCTGGATCTGTTTAACACCTTCGAGATAGAGGAGAGTAAGGGTTTCGAGGTGCACGTGGAGGGATACGGTCAGGATCTCCCGAGGGATGAGAACAACCTACTTATAAAGGTCTACAAGAGAGCTTGCAAAGTATTCGGAGTAAAGGAAAGGCCTCTGAAGGTAAAGCAGATAAACAGGGTCCCTACCGCGAGAGGTCTGGGTTCCTCCGCTACCGCGATAGTAGGCGGGATCGAAGCTTGCCTCAGGATAAATAACTTGGATGTTCCCCTTGAAGATAAGCTAAAAGTAGCTTTTGAGTTTGAGAGTCACCCGGACAATCTACTTCCCGCTTTCTTGGGAGGTTTCGTCATCTGCGTTCAGGATGAAGAGCGGATTATTTACAAAAGGCTAAATTTCCCCTCCGACATAAGCCTTATATTCGCGGTTCCCGACTATGAGGTTTCAACGCAAGAGGCAAGAAAGGTGTTAAAAAAGTCCGTTCCTATAGAGGATGCGGTTTTCAACATCCAGCGGGCGAGCCTCCTTGTAAGTGCTTTGCTCAGCAAAGATTACTCCCTCTTGAAAGTGGGAGTCCAAGACAGATTACATCAACCCTACAGATCCTCATTGGTAAAAGGCTTAAAAGAGGTAATGTCCGCCTGCTACAGGGAAGGTGCCCTTGCGGTATTTTTAAGCGGTGCGGGACCGACGATCTGTGCCATGAGTTTTGAAAAAGATAGAGATAAGGTAGCTGAGGTAATGCGGGAGGTTTTAATATCTCTCAACGTGGAAGTCCGAATTCTAAAGCTAAAGCCCTCCGAAAGGGGCGTTTTCGCAGAGAGATCTTAAAGATAACTTTCGAGAATGTTTTTTACCTCATCCGTGTAGCTTCCGTCCTCTTCGTTGATTATGAGAGGTTTTTCTACTTTTATCGGACCCTTTAGATTTTTCCTGCACCTTATGAAAACTATCTTAGCTTCCTTGGAGAGCTTAGGATAGACTACCCTCATCTCCCTCGGAGGGAGGTTTACTTCTTCACATTTTAAAAGGGCTTCTTTTAGCCTAAAAGAAGGTATCATGAGGTAAAAGCTACCCCCATCTTTGAGAAGATAAGAGGAAGCTTCTATGAAATCTTTAAGATCCGTGTCCTGCTCAAAGTGGTATGGGTTTTTACCTCGGTAGGCTTTAGGGAAAAAGGGAGGGTTTGCAAGGACAACGTTGAAGATACCTCTCTGAAAAACCTCTCTTATCTCCTTTATGTCAGCTTCAAATACCTTCACGTTCCCAATCCTATTTTCCGAGAGGTTCCTTCTGAAGATATCAACCATAAGAGGATCCCTTTCTACAGCGAAAATCTCCACCAGAGGATACTTCTTTGCCAAGCTTATACTCAAAAACCCGAAACCTGCCCCCAGATCCGCAACTTTAAAGTTTTTTCTAATACCTCTAATGAAAGAGAGGAAAAGAACGAGATCTACGGAAACCTTGTGAGATTTAGGTTGGAGAAGTTTTAGCTCCCCTCTGAAAAAGGTGAAAGGTTCAGGAAACTCTCTGGGCAATTTCTATTAGGGCTTGGGCCACTTCCTTTTTCTTTTCCCACTGCTTTATCTCTTCAAGGGTTTGGGCAGTAGCGAGTTTTCTGACCGCTTCTTCAAATTCTTCTTTGGCTTTCCCGGGATCTATCTCTCCTACCTCGTAGGCCTCTTCCGCGAGGATGAGAACCTTTTCGGGGGTAACATCCACTATGCCGTAGGTCACCGCTAAACCTTTGGAAGGGTCGCCGTCAAAGTAGAGAAGTCCGGGTTTTAAGAGGGTCATGAGATACATGTGACCTTGGAGCACACCTATTTCTCCTTCAACGGTAGGAACGTTTAC
>WFYK01000198.1 GCA_015490105.1 Aquificaceae bacterium
ATAGTGGGGGACGTGAAGATAGTTCTCAGAAAGCTTATAAACGAGATCAAAAGGAAGGGCGCAAAGATTCTGTATCCGGAAGAGAGGGAGAAGTGGCTTGAGCAGATAGAAAAGTGGAAGAAGCTCCACCCCTTGACCTACAGGAACTCAAAGAAGGTGATAAAACCCCAATACGTAATAGAGCAGATATACGAGGCAACCAAGGGAGACGCCATAATCGTCCCCGGTGTGGGACAGCACCAGATGTGGGCGGCGATGTTCTTTAAGTTCTCCTATCCGAGGCAGTTCCTGAACTCGGGCGGACTCGGAACGATGGGCTTCGGTCTTCCCGCAGGAATAGGTGCAAAGATCGGAAGACCCGAAAAGGAGGTTTTCGTAGTTGACGGAGACGGGTCCTTTGTGATGACCATGCAGGAGATAATAACCGCGGTCCAATACAAGATCCCTGTCAGGGTTGCCATTATCAACAACGCTTACTTAGGTATGGTCCGCCAGTGGCAGGAGCTCTTCTACGACAAGAGGTATTCTGAGGTTGACTTGGCGGTTCAGCCAGACTTTGTGAAGCTTGCGGAAGCTATGGGAGCGGTGGGCTTCAGGGCGGAAAAACCCAAAGAGGTAAGAGAGATAATTGAGGAAGCTATGAAGATAGATGACAAGCCCGTGATAATGGACTTTGTGGTGGACAGGGAAGAGAACGTCCTTCCCATGGTCCCGCCAGGTAAATCTTACAGGGACATGATCCTTGAAGATGGCAAGGGAACCGAAGCGGAGACCATGTATTTAGTGGGTTAGAAGGAGGATTTGTATGGACATTACCGTATCCAAAGCTCCCAAGTATAGGAAAACCCCTAAGGGTCAGGTAAGAAAGCACATAATAAACGTAAAGGTCAGAAACGAAATAGGCGTTCTTGCACGCATAGCTACGCTGATTTCGGGCAAAGGCTATAACATAGAGGGACTATCCGTGGGAGAAACCCACGAGCCCGGAATTTCGCGTATGACAATAGAGGTCATCGGAGACGACATAGTAATCGACCAGGTGGTAAAACAGCTCAGGAAACTCATAGACACCCTCAAGGTAAGCGATATTACCGACGTTCCTCATGTGGAAAGGGAGCTCGTTCTTATAAAGGTTCACACACCCACCGCAAGGGCAAGGGACGAAGTATTAAGGATAGCGGAGATCTTCAGAGGTAAGATCGTGGATGTTTCCCCCGAAACATACACACTCGAAGTTACCGGAGACGAAGACAAGATAAACGCCATAGTTGAACTTCTAAAACCCTTCGGTATAAAGGAAATGGCACGGACAGGTAAAGTTGCTATGAGAAGAGAAATGAACGTAGAAGAAGCGTCCGAGCCATGATAGGGAAAAACTACCGAGGCATATTCAGTAAAATGGGGGAGGGTCTGTTAGAAAAACTCATAGAGGATTTGAAAAAGGAGCTCGAGCAAAAACCTAATGATCCCGAAATCCTCTACAAGCTGGGTGTTGCTTACGTGCGCGTGGGGAAAGTGGATGAAGCCAGGAAGGTTTACAAAGAGCTAAAGAATATCGATCAGGAAAAAGCCAAAGAGCTTCTGGATATGATATACGAGCTTTGATCCCGTAAAATTACTCCCACGAATGCTTATAAAAAGTTTCTCCTCGGAGGACCTTTTTTACAAGTTTCTCAAGGAAAGGGTAGGGGTATTTTTCAAGCATGCCAAGGAGAGATCTCAAGAGGGTGTATTTTACTGCGTATACTTTGAGTGGAGTTCGGATACCAAACCTTTGATCGTGTCCGCACAAAAAGTATCCATCTTCGTAGGTGAAGGAAAAGTAGCGGTCTGCGGTAGCGAAAGCAACATAAAGGACTTTTGCTCGAACCTCGTAAAGTTTCCCCAAACTAAAAATCTTGCCAAAGAGATACTGCAAGCCCTTATAGACTTTCGAAAGCGAAACTTCAAAATTCAGTTCAGAAACAAGATCCTCCCTTTGGGTCTGAAGACCGCATTGATGGGTGTTTTGAATGTTACCCCCGATTCTTTCTCAGACGGAGGACTCTACGTTAAACCTGAAGATGCTCTCAAAAGGGCAATTCAGATGGTTCAGGAGGGGGCGGACATAATAGACGTAGGTGGGGAATCCACGCGACCGGGATCTAAAAGGATAAGTGCTCAGGAAGAATTAAACAGGGTTCTGCCCGCACTTAAGCTTATCCGTAAAGAACTCCCGGACGTGTGGATATCGGTAGACACTTACAAGTCGGAAGTCGCACGAGTCTGTCTGGAGGAAGGGGCGGACATCATAAACGATGTTAGCGGAGGAACCTTTGACCCTAAGATGTTCGAAGTTATCTCTTCCTACCGTTGTCCTTACATTTTGGGTCATATCAAGGGTAGGCCCGAAACGTGGAAAGAAGAGCCGATAATCTACGAAGACGTGGTTGGCGAGATAGTAGATTGGTTCAGAAAAAAAATGGAAAGATTGAAAGAAAGTAACTACCCGCTCGAGGGGTTAATTCTCGATCCAGGTATAGGCTTCGGGAAACTTCCCGAACACAACGTGGAGATACTGAGTAGGTTTGAAGAGTTTAGGATTTTGGGAAGGCCTCTTGCGGTAGGTGTTTCGAGAAAGTCATTCATCGGACTTATACTTGAAGGTTTCTTAGGAAGAAAAACCCAACCGAGTGAGAGGCTTTTCGGAAGCTTAGGAGCGGTAGCACCCGCGGTGATCAAAGGAGCACACATAGTCAGGGCCCACGACGTTAAGGCAACGAGGGAGTTTCTCGCTCTTTTAGACGCGGTAAGGACATACGATGGTGTTTGAACCTATAGTTGAGATACTGAGCTACAGGGACATTATCGACATCTTAGCGGTAGCGGTCTTTATATACCTCCTTATACGCTTTCTCATACTCACGAGGGGTGCCCAGATTCTCAAAGCCCTCATCCTGGTAGGTTTTCTGTGGGCCTTTGCGGAGATACTTGAACTAAGGACGGTTTCTTGGATATTTGAAAAGCTTTGGACCTTAGGCCTTTTTTCCGTAGTGGTTATATTCCAACCTGAAATCCGCAAGGCCATAACCCGCATAGGGGAGAAAGCAAAAGTTATTAAACTGTCTTCAGTAGAAGAGAGGACGGTAGAGAGGATCGTCCGTGCTTGCAGATTCATGTCCGATCGCCAGATCGGTGCACTCATAGTTATAGAGAGATCGCAGGACTTGGAAGATCTCATAGAGGGATGTGTATACATAGACGCTACCGTATCCGTCGAATTACTCATAAGTATCTTCTATCCCATGACTCCCCTTCACGACGGAGCTGTGGTGATAAGGGGGGAGAGGATAGCGTATGCCTCTTGTGTTCTGCCCCTTTCAAAGGGTGTAGATCTTCCAAAAAAATACGGCACGCGTCACAGGGCAGCGGTCGGTATAACTGAAGAAAGCGACGCGGTATCTATAGTTGTGTCTGAGGAAACGGGGGAGATCTCCTTGGCGGTTGACGGTAAACTCGAAAGGAACCTCGACCCGGAAACCCTAAAGGACAGGCTCTCAGAACTTCTGGGAATAAAGTCAGATTAGAGATCCTGAAGGGCGTAAACCTTCAGCGATCTGTCCTTCAGTTTCTTAAAGCTCTCTATGGCCTTCAAGACCGCGTAGCCTCCCCTCACGGTGGTGGTATATGGAACCCTATGTTGAACCGCGGATCTTCTTATGAAGTAGGCATCGCTTACTTCACGCCTTCCCGAAGGGGTGTTTATGATTAGGTGAATGGATCCGTTGGTTATCAGGTCTACCACATGGGGTCTTCCTTCAGAAACCTTAAGAACGTGGGTCGCCTGTATCCCGTTTTCCTTCAAAAATCTGTAAGTCCCCGTAGTAGCGTATATGTTAAAACCGATCCTCAAGAAACCCCTTGCAAGATCCAAAATCTTGGGCTTGTCTCTGTCAGCGACACTCAAGAAAACGTTGCCTTCTAAGGGAAGCCTGCTACCGGAAGCCAGCTGAGCTTTGTAAAAGGCAAGACCGAAGTCCTCGTCTATTCCCATTACCTCCCCCGTGCTTTTCATCTCAGGACCGAGAACGGGGTCAACCTCCGGGAACCTGTTCCAAGGGAAAACCACCTCCTTAACGCTGTATATACGCTTGCTTTTAGGCATAAAATCAGATGCAAAGTGAGCTTGACCTTTTTCTAATCTTTCGAAGACTTCCGGAACTATGTCTTTTAGCTTCTTGCCGAGGGCTACTTTGGTGGCTATCTTAGCCAAGGGATAACCGATAGTTTTGCTAACGAAGGGAACGGTTCTGGAAGCTCTCGGATTTACTTCAAGGATATAGATCTCTCCATTCGAAACCGCAAACTGGACGTTTATAAGACCCTTAACCTGAAGAGCTTTTGCCAAGATCTTAGTCTGTTCTTTTATTTTCTCGACAATTTCCTCACTCAAAGTGTAGGGAGGAATAGAAGCTGCACTGTCTCCTGAGTGAACACCCGCCTCTTCTATGTGTTCCATAACCGCACCTATGAGAACATCCTCTCCGTCGCTTACCGCGTCAACATCGAGCTCAACGCTGTCTCTGAGATATTTGTCTATAAGTATGGGCCTCTCGTAGCTAACGCTTACAGCTTCTTCCAAATAGCTGATCAGTTCCTCCTCATCGTAAACGATCCTCATAGCTCTCCCGCCAAGAACGTAGGAAGGTCTCACGAGCACCGGGAAGCCTATGTTCCTTGCTACCTCCAGAGCTTGATCTTTACTACGGGCGGTTCCACTTTCAGGCTGGCGGAGTCCGAGTTTTATTATCAACTCCCTGAAAAGCTGTCTGTCTTCAGCTATATCTATGCTTTCCGGAGGTGTTCCCAGTATGGGGACCCCTGCTTTCTTGAGAGGGAGAGCGAGCTTCAAAGGAGTCTGCCCGCCGAACTGAAGGATCACACCGTCGGGCTTTTCCCTTTCGATGATGCTAAGAACGTGCTCGAAAACTATCGGTTCAAAGTAGAGTCTATCCGCTGTATCGTAGTCTGTAGAGACTGTTTCAGGGTTGCAGTTTACCATTATGGCTTCGTGACCTTCCTCCTGACAAGCAAAGACCGCATGGACACAAGCGTAATCGAATTCTATCCCCTGACCTATCCTGTTGGGTCCGCTTCCGAGTATAAGTATCTTCACGCTGACCCAATTATATCAACAAGGTAACCTAAGGGTAACCTTTGACTGCTATCATTTAACTTAAGGTTATGAAGAAGTTTCTCTTACTTTTGCTTACTGTTTTGGCCTTTACCTTCTCTTCCGAGATGGAACAACTTCGGGAACTCCTTGAAGAGGTCAAGAAAGCTCCCCCGGAAGAAAGGTATAAGGTGATGAACAGGGTAAAGCTCCTCCTTAGGGAGATGAACAGAAGGGAAAGGGAAGAGGCTATAAGGGAAATTTACAGAGAACTTAAGGGTGAAAGGTATGAAAGGGAGGAACACGAACGCGAAGAGATGGTAGAGGAGTTTGAAGAAAGAGAACATGCAAGGGAGGAACTTCACGAGGAGATAGAAGAAAGGATGGAGGAGAAGTTTGAAAACTACAGAGAAGAATCTATGGAAAAAGAGGAAAGGGAAGAACTTGAAGATAGGGAAGAAATCTCGGAAAAACCTGAAGGTGTAGGAGATGCACCTGATAGGGGTGACAGAGATAGGGATAGAGATAGGGAAGATTAAAATAGGGCTGTGAAATGCTTTTGCGTTTTGCCGGCGGGGTGCTCGCACTTGGCGGACTTGCTTTTGGCTTTGTAGACAGTGACCTTGACGGGGTTGAAGATTCAAAGGATCAGTGTCCCAACACGCCTATACTCGAGCTCGTAGACGAGAGGGGTTGTCCTATAAAGGAGGTTATAAAACCCAAAGTCCACTTTTATCTGAGAGTAGGAGGAGGTTACATAAAGGACAAAAGGGAGGAAAGAACGTTCAGTTCCCTTTCTGTTGCTTTCTCTTGGAAAAAACTGTATATGTCCTTCTCCAGTAGATACTACATTTCGAGCAAGCTATACGGATCAGGGATGGGGAACAGCTACCTGTTTGGTGGCC
>WFYK01000199.1 GCA_015490105.1 Aquificaceae bacterium
GTATAGGGCCAAAGAACAGGGCAAAAATAGTTTTGCTTTCTTTAGTGAAGATCTAAACAAGAAAGCGGAGGAACTGCTAACTTTAAAGGGCAAACTCCACCGTGCTTTGCAAAAAGGGGAGTTTTTCTTGGAGTTCCAACCTATATACAAGATAGATACTAAGGAAGTAGTTGGTTTTGAAGCCCTCCTCCGCTGGAAGGATCCCGAAAGGGGCGTGGTTCCACCCTCAGAGTTTATTCCTGTCTTAGAGGAAACAGGTCTAATAATAGAGGTGGGAACTTGGGTCTTGGAGGAGACCTTCAGACAGTGCAAAGAATGGGCTCAGAAGTATAAACTTCACTTAGGTGTTAACGTTTCTCCGCGTCAGTTTGTAGAGAGAAACTTTGTAGACAAAGTGCTGAAGGCTGTAGAGAAGACAGGTGTAAATCCGAGGTTTATCGTTCTTGAAATTACCGAAACCTCTATAATGCAGGATCCGGAAAGGACCGTTCAAATACTTAAAACCTTAAGGGATAAAGGCTTCTGGATTGCGGTAGACGATTTCGGAACAGGATACTCTTCCCTCTCTTACTTAAAAACACTTCCCGTAGACATTCTCAAAGTAGACATGGTCTTTACCAAAGGTATGACTCAAAATGAAGTGGACAGAACAATAGTAGAAACCATAATAAAACTCGGAAAGTCTCTTAGCCTTATAACCCTCGCGGAGGGGGTAGAGAATGAAGATCAACTAAAAATGTTAGAAGACATGGGTTGTGACCTGGCTCAAGGCTTCTACTTTAGCAGGCCCCTTAGAAAGGAAGAGGTTTTGAAAATGCTCGGTTAAGATAATTAACCATGCGGTTGATAGCGGCAAACTGGAAGATGAACAAAACGGTAAAGGAAACCGAAGACTACATCAACAGGTTCCTTCAAACGTTTAAACCCGCAGACGACAGGGAGGTTCTAATTTGTCCACCCTTTACTTCCCTTTACGTTGCTTCTCGGATGCTTTCCAACAGCCCAGTAAAGCTCGGAGCTCAGAACTGCTATTACGAAAAAGCAGGGGCCTTTACGGGAGAGGTATCACTACCAATGCTCAAGGAACTCGGCTGTAGCTACGTTATAGTCGGCCACTCGGAAAGAAGACACATCTTCGGGGAAAGCGACGAGCTGATAAACAAGAAAGTCTCCGCTTGTCTGGAAGAGGGGGTGAGACCTATCCTCTGTGTGGGTGAGAAGCTCGAAGACAGGGAGGCGGGTATGACATTTAAGGTGGTGGAAACTCAAGTAAGGCTTGCTCTTTCCGGCCTCGAAGATTACGTGGATCAGATAGATATAGCCTACGAACCCGTTTGGGCCATAGGAACAGGAGTTCCAGCAACTCCGGAAGATGCGGTTTCCGTCCACAGGTTTATAAGGGATCTCCTAAAGGATCTGAACCCCCGATCGGAAGGGAAAACCAGAATACTTTACGGGGGCAGTGTAAAACCGAGCAACGCGAGGGAATTTATGAAGCACCCCGAAATAGGAGGGTTGCTTGTAGGGAGTGCCAGCTTAGATCCTGACTCCTTTGCGAAGATCGTCGAGTCCTTTTAAAAGCATCCAAGCAACCCCGAGGTATAAAGGCATCAAATAGAAAGGAGATATACCTACTTTGTCAACCGCTATCTTAGGTGAAACCACGAATAGCCATCCTCCTACAAGGTATACAGGAAGAAAAAGGGTCGTTTTCTTGAGATCTCTCGTCTGAAAACCCTGTCTCAGGATAAGAACCGCGACGATAAGAGGAAAGAAAGAGAAGTTCAAGCGGTATAGGATCTCCGCCAAGTATACATCCGTCTCTATACCGAGTTTTGCACCTTTTGAGTAGAGCATAAGAAGATGTGAAGTTCTTATATGGGCTACGTTCAAGGAGAAAGCCTCCAGCTCGCTGAGTTTTACTTCCGTTTCAAGAAAATAGTTTTTCAAAATCTTATCACCCTTTGCCTTGTAAAAGTCATATAGGTATCCTTCATCAACTTCTATGCTCGATCCCTGCCATCTACCCTTTACTCCCTCTACAAGCTGAAGGACTTTACCCTCTTCGGATAGTGTTATAAGTATGAGATCCAAGAATGTCCCTGTAAAAGTATCGAGAACCCCTACGTAAACGTAGGTTCGCGTATTCAAGCCCTCTTTAACAAACCAAAGGTCCCTTATAAGTCTCCCCACATCCTGCTTTTTCTTAAAGATCTTCTCCGTATACCAAATGTTCCTCAAAAGATTCGGAAAAACCGACTCGTTTAAGAATAAAAAGGAGAGAGAAATGAAAACTAAAAAGAGTATTATGGCTTTTGAAAACTGAAGAGGGGTAAGTCCAAAACTTTGAAAAATCAAATCCGCTTTTTTAGGTATGAACTTTCTAAGGAACAATATCAGAGATATACCGGTGATCGCGGGAGAGAGTATGAAAAATCCAAGTGGCACCATGTTTATCAAGTAAAAAATGGCAACCTTTAAGCTCTTTTCTTTGAAAAAGAGGATCAGATCCGCGAGACCGTAAACCACCGCCACACTCAGAATTACACCGCTAACGAGAAGGAAAAGTTTCAGGTAGCTTGTAAGAAGATACCTTTCCAGCAAACCCATCTGGTGAAAGTATAGAATAGGAACATGAGGATTTTGATGATAGACAACTACGACTCCTTTACTTACAACCTCGTTCAGTATCTCGGCACCCTTGGAGCGGAGGTTGTAGTTAAACGCAACGATGAAACCAGTTTGGAGGAGATAAAGAAAATAGACCCCGACGCGATAGTTATTTCACCCGGTCCCTGCACTCCTAAGGAAGCGGGTATATCCGTGGATGTGATAAGGAGTTTCTACAAAGAAAAACCTATACTCGGCGTTTGTCTGGGCCACCAATCTATAGGCTACGCTTTCGGTGCAAAGATAAGAAGGGCCAAAAGACTCATGCACGGAAAGGTTTCAGAAATAACCCACACTCAGAAAGGAATATTCGAAGGCATCCCCAACCCCTTTAAAGCGGTCAGATATCACTCTCTCGTTATAGATGAACCTACACTTCCGAGCTTTTTGAAAGTCAATGCGAGATCCGAAGATGGGGAGGTAATGGGCATAGAGCACACCGACTATCCGCTTTTTGGTGTTCAATTCCATCCTGAATCTGTGCTTTCCGAAAGCGGGATGGATATACTCAAAAATTTCCTTGATATTATTAATACTTAGAGGGCGGTTAGCTCAGAGGGAGAGCGCCATCCTCACAAGATGGAGGTCGGCGGTTCGAGTCCGCCACCGCCCATTGCTAATCCCTATCAAGACATGAAAATTAAATACATTTTCAACCTAATTTTCAAACTGCTCTAGATATTGCTTCTCATGAATAAGGTTTGAAAGTTAGCATATATTAACCCATGATACGGGATGTTGGTTTAGAACTCTGTTCCCCCAATACATATCCCTGGTCACACAAGGTGGTTGGGAGTTAGAATAGATACTCAGATATGGGGGATAGAAAGGAAGGGGAGATAATTCGGGAGCTTGAGAAGAAGCTATGGAGTGCGGCGGACAAGCTTAGAAAGAAGGTTGAGGTTCATGACTACAAATACGTGGTTCTCGGTCTTATATTCCTGCGCTACATATCCTACGCCTTTGACCAGAGGA
>WFYK01000200.1 GCA_015490105.1 Aquificaceae bacterium
CCTTCGTTTTGATCTTGAGATTGAGTTGTCTCCATAGCTTTAGGAGCATCTTGGTTTTGCACAGAGGAGGTTAAAATTTTCTCCTGTGGGATTTCTCGGCTAATAGGTTTTTGAAGTGTCGGATCTTTTAAATTGCTGCTCCCTTCAAAGGTTTTAGGAGTGAAGTTGACGTTCTCTTTAAGCTCAGGTAAGGGGGGTTTCACAGATGTTTTCTCTTTTATAATTTGTGCGGTTTTTGTAATTTCATAGACTTCAATGGTTCTTGATACAGATTCTTTTTCATCTTTAAATGTCCGTGCAAGTTCAATATCTTCCGGCGGTTTTTGGCTTTGAGTGTTAAGCAACGGGGTCAACTTTTGAAAAAGGTTGTTTAAGAGTTCTGGACTTTCAGGAAGATCTTTTAAAATTCGTTCTAATACTTGTTTTTTGTTTTCTTCGGGCAGTTCAACGAAGTCTTTCAGGCTATCGAGTCCGAGATTTTCTATTTCTCCTTCCACCTTGTGAAGGAACTTCACCCCTTCATTCCCTAAAATCTTCTGAACTATGTCGTGCCTCTTTTCTTCAGGTATGGAGGCAAAAGCCTTAAGCAGGTTATCCAAAAAGGGTAGATCCTTTTCTATGTCCTTTGAAAGATGCACAAATTTCCGAGAGTTTATATCGTCGAGGTAGTGTTTTGCCTTTTGAACTACTGCTTGCCTTACGTCTTCCGAAAGCTGGCCTTGGGAGTTCAAATCAGAGAGCAGGGAAAGTAGAACTTCTTCAAAGCTTAGATCGGATTGGATTAACGCGGCTTCAGGGAAAGCTCCTTGCGATAGGTTTACCTTCAGCTTTCCGTCTTTGAATCCAGAAAGTAAGGAGATCAGATCAAAGCCCTTTAGCATCACTTTCTGTTTTTATCGGCAAGTTCCTCTAAACTGTTTAGTTATGGTTCCCTCCGAATGGTGGAAGATAGCCCAAGGGAAGGTTTTTAATTTAGAGGAAGTAAAAGGTTACTTTGAAAAGCTTTTGTCCCTTCACCCGGAGCCTAAAAGCTTGATCAACTACCTGAACGAAAGACGTTTTGTTCTGCTCTTGGAAATCTTAGAGCAAAGCGAGTGCTTGAGGAAGTTTCTCTTCAGACATCCTACAGCCTTCGAGGAAACTATCCCTAACCTCTGGTATCTCTTCAAAGAAAAAGATAACTATCTTAAGGAGCTCAAAGATCTCGTAGGTGATGGAGACAGTGAAGAGGAAGTCTCCAAAAAGCTTGCATATTACAGGCATAGAGAACTCCTCAGGATATTTGCCAAAACCCTTCTCAAAACCGCCCGACTTGAGGACATCCTCAGGGAATACTCCTACCTTCCAGACGCTATGCTGGAAATTGTCTACGAGAGAGCATTCCTCGATGCGGTAGATCGGTTCGGTGAACCTAAGACCCAACGTGGTGAAACCGCAAAGGCGGTGATAATAGGTTTGGGCAAGCTCGGAAGCGAAGAACTTAACTTCTACTCTGACGTGGACCTTATGTTTATCCACTCGGAAGATAAGGGTTTTGCGGGGAAACTTAGCCTGCCGGAATTTTTCTCGGAAGTCTTTAAAAAGGTTCTAAAGATTATGGGAACTACCACGGAAGAGGGAAAACCCTACGAAGTGGACATGGATCTGAGACCCTTCGGAAAGAGCGGACCGATCAGTATGTCTCTGAGGAGCGCGGAGCTTTACTACGAATCTTACGGAAGGATATGGGAAAGGTTTGCTCTCCTCAGGGCAAGACCCGTGGCGGGAGATAAAACCCTCGGAGAGAAATTTATGAAGGAGGTGGTAAAGCCCTTCGTTTTTAGATCCGCGGACTACAAACTGGTAGAAGAGATAAGGATGATGAAAAGCAGGATAGAGGCCGAGTCCAAGAAGAGGCTTATGAGGGGATACAACGTAAAAACGGGGGAAGGAGGTATAAGAGAGGTTGAGTTTACGGTTCAATCCCTGTGCATACTTCTGGGTTATAGAAATCCACTTTTGAGGGAAAGCAATACCTTCAGAGCAATTTGGAAACTCCATCAAAAAGGGGTCTTTTCGGACGAGGAAGCCCTGTTTCTTGAGGATGCCTATACCTTTTTGAGGGATCTCGAACACAGGATACAGATGAAAAACTGTTTACAGACACAAGTTCTAACGCAGGAGGAGTTCTTTGCAAAGGCTCTCGGATTTGAAAATGTGGATGACTTTTTAGGAAAACTTGACCAGATAAAGAAAGGGGTAAGAGAAATTTTCGACAGCCTTATTCCCGAGAAAAAGGAAAGAAATCTTCAGCCTATTCAAATAGCTCTTCTTACGGAAGATAAAGATTACGGGAACTTTTTGCTCAAAGAAAAAGGCTTTAAAAACCCATCAGGAGCTTTTAATAAGCTTTCTGGATATCTCTACGGAAAGGAAGGTTTTAACCTTTCTGACAAGGACAAGGATAGATTTCTGTGTTTAGTTCCGCGGATAGTGGACCTTTCTTCTTCAACCCCCGATCCGGACGAAACTCTGAACAACTTTGACAAATTCTTCTCCAACCCAACCGGTAGGAAAGTAATACTGAGTGATCCTAAAGAGGACTTCTTAGAGGGACTTTTTAGGGTATTTTCCCTTTCCTCTTCACTGTCTTCTTTGATAAGCAAGAATCCCGATCTTGTTGAAGACGTTCTTACCCTCTACAGAGAATACCCTACAAAAGAAAAGCTGGAAGAGGAGTTTGAAAAATATAAGGAGATACTACCACTCAGTCCTGAAAATCTCTTCAGAAGGTTTAAAAAGGTTTGGGAAATAAGGATAGGGCTCGTGTATTTGATGGGAGAAAGAAGCTACGAAAACCTGAAGGGGCTTTTTGAAGCTCTTAGCATGCTTGCGGACTTTCTGCTTGAAAAACTCTGGGACTACTTAGGCTTGAACTCGCTTCCCAGCGTTTGTTTAGCTCTGGGCAAGCTCGGTAGCAGGGAACTGGGATTTAAGTCGGATTTAGATCTTGTTTTCTGCGTGAAGGATCAACCAGCCAAGGAAGAAACTACTACTAAGGTTCAAAATCTCGTAAGGTTTATAACCGCCCACACATCGGAGGGCTACCTCTACGAAGTTGATTTCAGACTCAGACCTATGGGGACAAAAGGTGAACTCGTTCCTACACTGGACTTCTATGAAAGGTATTTCAAAAATGACGCCAGAACTTGGGAGAGAATAGCTTGGACCCGATCGAGGTTTGTGGTAGGTGATAGGGAGACCTTTCAAGAGTTGGAAAATCGCATAAGGGAGTTCCTCTTCGAAGGTGAGTGGGGTCCGACGCAAAGAAAAGAGGTGTATGAAATGAGACTGAAGCTGGAACAGCTTTCTAAGAAAAGCAGGTTCGGTGTAGATCTGAAGTTCGCCCCGGGAGGAATTGTGGACGGAGAGTTTTTAGTTCAGTATCTACTTATTAAAGAGAAGATAAGGGAACCTTCCATGATAAGGGGTTTCGAAATTCTCAGGGATAAATACCCGCTTCTAAATCAGGCTTACGAATCTTTTATGTTTCTAAGGATGGCGGAAACACATCTGAGACTGGTCAAGGAAGTAGGGGGATCCTTTATGAAAAATACGGATATCCCTAAAGTAGCCCGATCGATGGGTATGGAGGAAGATGAATTTCACGAGAGGTTAAGGGTCCATATGAAAACGCTGAGGGATGTATTTTTAGAGTTTTTGGGTTAAAGGCTTCCCTTAGTAGAAGGGACATCACCCCCAACAATACTCACCGCCTCCTTAAGGGCAAGGGCAAAAGCTTTAAAAGAGGCTTCCGCTACATGATGAAGAATTTTCCCTTCCATGACCTTTATATGGAGAGTCGATTTGGATTCTAAAGCGAATCCTTTAAAAAATTCCCAAATGAGCTCAAAATCGAACTCAGTGATCTTGCCACGCAGGTTTTTATCTTCATAATAAAATAGACCCCTTCCTGAAAAGTCGATCGCACACAAAACCAGAGCTTCATCCATAGGAACTATTGCGTCTCCGTATCGCCTTATACCTTTTTTGTCTCCTAAAGCTTTTAAAACCGCACTTCCGAGAACTATACCGCAGTCCTCAACCGTGTGGTGATGGGATACATGAACGTCGCCTCTGGCCTTCACTTCCAAATCGAATCTTCCGTGCTTAGCAAAGCTTTCAAGCATGTGGGTCAAAAAACCTACAGGTGTATCTATCTTGTAAAGGCCCTGTCCGTCGAGGTTTATCTTTACCTCTATGTCGGTTTCGCGCGTTTTTCTCGAAAAGGAGGCTTGCCTCATTTAGGTAATTTTACAGGTTCTAAGGTGGGATCCGGCCTTTTTCCCGTTAGTATCTCGAGGAGTTCCTTAACGGAGATTATCCCTTGCCTTTTAAGTCTGTGGCCGTTGGCTCCTATTATGAATATCCCCTCTTCGTAGTTTCCGAGCCACGCGGCACCGAGCCTATCCGCTATACAAAATCCTACCTTCTTAGCTTCTTCTCCCCTTTTGCAGGGTGTAACACAGTTAGAGACACAGCCGTTCCAGCCGTTTACACCTGCAAGCAGTCTCTCTATAAAGGGTGTTTTTATAACCCTCAGAGGGTAGCCGACGGGAGACTTAAGAAGAATTATGTCTTCTTCCTTCGCGTTTAGAACGACCTCTTTGTAAATCAGAGGTGCGTCGCACTCGTGGGTGGCTACGAAGCGTGTGGCCATCTGAACTCCCGCAGCACCCCTCTCTATATACCACTTTATGTCTTCATAGCTCCAGACTCCGCCTGCCACTATAACTGGAATGTCTCCCCACCTTTTAGCCTCCTCCAACACGCTCGGAAGTAAATTTTCAAGCTGATACTCTTCCTTGAAGCAATCTTCATATTTGAAACCTTGATGTCCTCCGGACTTGGGACCTTCTAATATTACCGCGTCGGGCAAGCGGTTATATTTACGTTTCCAAGTTTTGCATATTAGCCTTAGAGCCCTTGCGGAAGAGACTATAGGAACCAAAGCTACTTTATATCCTTCTACATACTGGGGCAAAGAAAGGGGCAATCCCGCTCCGGAAATTATCAGATCAGCACCTGCTTGTGCAGCGTCCCTTGCGACCCTTCCGTAATCGGTTATAGCAGCGAGTATGTTAACACCTATGGCTCCGTTGCCTCCGGAGATCTCCTTAGCGTCCCTGATGATTCTCTTTAAAGCCTCCGCGTTGTGGGTGTTTTCAGAATTTATAGGTCTTCCGAAACGATCGCGCTTTACCAGATCGGGATGGCGATATCCGGTTCCCACCGCGGAAACCACACCTACAGCGCCTTCCCTCGCAACCGCACCTGCGAGGTTTTCCCAAGATATACCAACTCCCATACCGCCTTGGATAATGGGTATGTCAACCTCTATGTGACCTATTCTGAGCTTTGGCAAACTCATGGCCTTTTTAATTTACTCCTAAATCCGGTGGTGTGTTAGTTTATTTGAATCATGAAGGCGATAGTGCTGGGAGCGGGGAAAGGAACGCGTATGAAGAGTAAAAAACCGAAAGTTCTGCATCCTTTACTTGGAAAACCTATGATCTGGTATGTTCTCAGCACACTAAGGCAAGCGGGCTTGGAAGACATAGCCCTCGTTGTAGGCTACGGCGCGGAGGAAGTAAAAAAGGAGGTAGGGGATCAGGTAACCTACTTCTTTCAGGAAAATCCCGCTGGAGGAACCGCGGACGCGGTCCTGAGTGCTATAGAGTTTTGGAGAACCTACGAAGGCTACATTCTAATCACCAACGGCGACAGCCCCCTTGTATCGCCTCAAACCCTGAGAGGGATACAGAGGTTCATTCACATGGTAGAAGAATACGAAAAGATAAAGCTCTCGGGAGTAGTTCTTTATGCTTCTTTGCCCGACCCGACAGGCTACGGGAGGGTGATCTTTGAGGAGGGCAGTGATCGGATAGTAAAGATAGTGGAAGAGAAAGATGCGACACCTCAAGAAAGGGGTGTTAACACTGTAAATGCAGGTGTATACGTCTTTTGGGCCCCGCACCTCTTAGAGGCAATCTTTAAAATAAAGCCCAGTCCCGTTACGGGAGAGCTCTACATCACCGATGCGGTGAATATACTTTCGGAGAAGGGATACGAAGTAAGAGGCTTTATGGCTTCTGATCCTTCCGAAATATTGGGGGTTAACGACAGGTGGGACCTCGCGGTGGCGGAAAACCTACTCCGTCTCAAGCTCATAAAGTATTGGGCCCAAAGGGGGGTGACCTTTAGAAACCCGGAAACGATTTGGATAGAGCCTGATGTGGATCTTTCTCCAGAAGTGGAAGTTCGCCAAGGAGCGGTTCTGAAGGGAAAAACCAAGGTGGAAAAGGGGGTTCTAATAGGCGAGGGGGTCGTTTTGGAGAATTCCACAGTAGAGGAAGGTGCAAGGATCCTTCCCTACTCTGTGGTGGAAAGTTCTACGATCAAGGCGGGTGCGATCGTGGGGCCTTTTGCAAGACTCAGAAACAATACGGTTGTAGGAGAAAGCGCTGAAGTAGGTAACTTCGTGGAGGTAAAGAACAGCACTTTGGGGAAGGAAGTAAAAGCAAAGCACTTGAGCTACATAGGAGATGCGACCGTAGGCGATCGCGTAAACGTGGGAGCGGGGGTAGTCTTTGCCAACTTCGACGGTAAGAAAAAGTATCACACGGTTGTAGAAGAAGGAGCCTTTATCGGAAGCAACTCCCTGCTTATAGCTCCTATAAAAGTGGGTAAGCTCGCCTACATTGCGGGAGGGTCCGCAGTTTCCAAAGATGTCCCTGAAGGTACCCTCGCGGTCGAGCGGGCAAGACTAAGAATAGTAAAGGACAAAGGTAAACAAAAGCTTTTGTGAAGGAGGTATCATAAAATTGTGGTTGAGGTAAGGGGGGTAACCCTTCCTGTAATAGCGCTCAGGATAGACCCAAAAGCGGGCGTAGAAGAGGTAAAGGAAGCGGTCCGCAAAAAAATCAAGGGAAACCTGTTCAAAGGCGGGTTTTTTCTGATAGAAAACGCTCACGAGCTGTCACCGGAGGTATTAAGTGAAGTAGAAAGCTTCCTAAAGGACTTAAACGTAAAGCACATAAACAGGTTCAAAGAGCCGAAAGAGAAGAAGGAAAAGGTTTCTGAGGGGAGGCTTCTTATCGTAGACAAGTCTCTTAGATCCGGCCAGAGGGTGGAGCACTACGGGGACATACTGGTTCTGGGTGACGTAAACAAGGACGCTGAAGTGGTTGCGGTGGGGAACATAGTGGTTATGGGGGCTCTCAGGGGAATAGCTATAGCGGGAGCTCTCGGAGACGAGAGTGCTGTAGTAGTAGCTTTGAAGATGGAACCCCAGCAGATAAGGATAGGCAGGAAAATAGCTATATCCGACGGGGAAGATAGATCTTCACCCGGATACCCGGAAGTAGCGCGCGTGGAAGATGGTAAGATAATTCTTGAGAGTGTATGACCATGACAGAGGTTATAACCGTAACTTCGGGAAAGGGCGGTGTAGGAAAGACCACGGTAACCGCTAACTTGGGTGTAGCTTTAGCTAAACTCGGAAAGAGGGTTCTCCTGATCGATGCGGACATAGGTCTTAGAAACCTTGATATGATCCTCGGCCTTGAGAACCGCATAGTCTACGATATACTCGACGTTCTCGAAGGCAGGGTCCCCCCGGAAAAGGCTTTCGTGAAAGACAAAAGGAACCTATCCCTTTACCTTCTTCCCGCAAACCAGACTAAGAACAAGGATGCGGTAGACCCGGATCGCTGGGTTGAGCTCGTAGAAAGTTTAAAAGAGTCTGGAGAGTTCGACTTTATCCTTATAGATTCTCCCGCAGGTATAGAGCAGGGGTTTAAGATAGCGGTTTCACCATCTACTAAGGTCTACATAGTGGTGAACCCCGAGGTTTCTTCGGTCAGGGACTCGGACAGGGTAATAGGTTTGCTCGAGAGTATGGACAAGGACAGATACTGGATAATCATAAACAGAATAAAGTGGAAGATGGTAAAAAAGGGTGAGATGCTTTCTGTTGAAGACGTTACGGATATTTTGAAAGCACCCCTCATAGGTGTGATCCCTGAAGAGGAAAAGCTCGTGGACTTCACCAACAGAGGTGAACCCATAGTCTTGCACGAAAAATTTAACGCTTCCAAAGCTATAATGGACATAGCCAAAAGAACCCTCGGTGAGGAGGTTCCGATAGTCCGATACGGAGAAAATGAGGGGTTCTTGAGCAAACTCTTCGGAGGGTGAGCTTTGCTGGGTTTTTTATTCGGAAAGAAAAGTAAAGACATTGCAAAGCAAAGACTTACGGTGGTCTTAGCCTACGAGCGTAAAGGCTTGCCTCCAAACATAGTGGACAAACTCCGCGAAGATCTCATAAACCTCTTTTCCAAATACCCTCAGTTTGACGCAAAGTCCATAGAGGTTTCCTTAAGACGGGACGACAGCGACAAAGAAGAACTTTGGATAAGCATTCCCTTTAAAAACTAAGTGGGCGGTCTCAGGTAGATAGGTTCAACTTTGAAGGGATCTTCCCCCTGTTCACCCTTAGCCAGCCTCTCGTAGGCCACTAACCCGCCGTAAGCGGAGAAAGGAAAAAAAGGGACAAGGATCAGATTTTTTACCCCTTCCCAACGTCCCAGATGCTCTATACCTATACCAACTCCCGATACTTGCTCACCTTCCCATATCTTTATCTCCGAAATATTCTCTTTATCCACCTCTCTGTAGAAGACGTATCTACTTACCTTGAGGAAAGGAACCTTAGGGTAAGGTGAGGGAACGAAGCGGGCGAGAAGCTCTAAGTTTTCAAAGGTAAAGAGAGGTTTTTTAAGGAGGTAAGCGGAAGTTTTCATAAAGATCACCCCTATCCTGAGTGACGTTGAATATCCGACCCCTACGGAAACCGCAAAGGCGTCGAAGTCCCTCAGATCTATACCCTCTTCGCTGAGAGCTTTAGGTAGATTTTCGAGGGTTTTTTTAGAAGAGTCGATGTATTTGAGTAGAACGACCTTAGAGTCTTCCACGACGGAAAAGTTGAAAAAGGAGAAGGAAGTGTCTAAAGAAAACAACCGCATCAGACTTCGGGAAACTTGTCGTAGTGAGGGAAGATCTCTTCCCAGATCTTGCTGACTTTAAGGAGGGTTCCTTCGTCCCAAGGCTTTCCTATCACCTGACCGCCTACGGGAAGTCCCTTCTTCCACCCTATCGGGATCGAGATTGCGGGGAGTCCCGCAAGGTTTACCGGAACTGTTAAAACGTCCGAGAGATACATCTTTATAGGATCGCTTAATCTCTCTCCGAACTTGAAAGGCAACGTCGGAGTTGTCGGGGTAAGGATAAAGTCTACTTCGCGGAAAGCTTTTTTAAAGTCTTCGTATATGAGCCTGCGAACCTTTTGAGCTTTCAGGTAGTAAGCATCGTAGTATCCTGCGGATAGGGCGAAGGTCCCCACCAATATTCTTCTCTTTACCTCCTCTCCGAAACCTTCATCTCGTGTCTTGGAATACATCTCCTGAAGGTTCTTATAGTTCGGCGTCCTGTAGCCGTATCTTACCCCGTCGTATCGGGCGAGGTTCGAAGACGCCTCGGAGGGAGCAATTATATAGTAAGTGGGTATCGCATATCTCAAGTGGGGCAAAGAGATTTCCTTTACCTTCAAACCCTCCTCTTTGAGCTTTCGGAGAAATTCATCGAAGGCTTCTTTTACCTCCTCATCCATCTCGTAGGAGAAAATTTCTTTAGGCACGCCCGCGGTAAAGTCTTTTAGGCTTGCATCTAAGTTTTTGGACCATTCGGGAACGGGCTCCTTTGAGCTCGTAGAATCCTTAGGATCGTGACCGCTTATAACTTCCAAGAGCAAAGCGACATCTTCGGTCTTCCGTGCGAAGACCCCGATTTGATCTAGGGAGCTTGCAAAGGCTACAAGACCGTATCTTGAAACCCTACCGTAGGTGGGTTTTATGCCTATAACACCGCAAAAACTCGCAGGCTGTCTTATAGAACCTCCCGTGTCCGATCCGAGAGCTACTGGCGAGGAACCGACCGCTACACTCGCGGAAGATCCTCCGGATGAGCCTCCCGGAACCCTTTCCGTGTCCCAAGGGTTTCTGGTAGGGAAGAAAGCGGAATGTTCGGTAGAAGATCCCATAGCAAATTCATCCAAGTTGGTTTTACCCACTATAATCGCCCCTTCCCTTTTTAACCTCTCTATCACTGTCGCGTCGTAAGGAGCTACAAAATTTTCGAGTATCTTA
>WFYK01000201.1 GCA_015490105.1 Aquificaceae bacterium
ATACGTTGCTGGCAAAACCGTGAAGATGCACCCACAGCCTGTAGGGGTTGTTTTCGTCGTAGAAGAACATGGTTTTATTCTAACTTAAGTCAGTTTCTCCTTTCCTTTACCCTCCAAAATTCTTAGCTTTGCCCTCTCTACCGCCAAAGCACCGTCGGGGATATCCTTGGTTATTACCGACCCGCCCGCTACGTAGGAAAGCTTTCCTATTCTTACGGGAGCCACCAAGAGGGAGTTGCTCCCCACAAAGGCTTTCTCCTCTATTACGGTTTGGTGTTTCTCTTTCCCGTCGTAGTTGGCGGTAACCGCTCCGGCTCCTATATTGGCGCCGTCTCCTACTTGAGCGTCGCCTATGTAGCTTAGGTGCTTAGCTTTAACTTCCCTGCCCAGAGAACTTTTCTTTACTTCAACAAAGTTGCCCACGTGAGAACCCGAACCTATAATGCTTTTCTCCCTCACCCTTGCAAAGGGTCCTATCACCGCACCTTCCCCTATGCGGGAATCGGAAACGTAAGAGTAAGCCTCTACCATTGCTCCCTTTCCTACGTAAACGTTTTCCAAAATAGCACCGGGACCTATAACCGCCCCCTCTTCTACTTTGGTTTTCCCTTTCAGCATGGCTCCCTGAAATATTTCAACCTCCCTTGCCAGTTCAACATCCGGTTCTATCCATACGGTTTCAGGACAGTGGACGGTTACACCCCTTTCCGCCCAGAACCTTATTATCTTCAATTTCATTATGTTCTCCGCAAAGGCAAGCTCCCAACGGGTGTTGACCCCGAGCACTTCGGTAGGATCAGAAGCCATAAAGCTCCTTATCTCGCAACCCTTTTCAACCAAGTAGGAAACCGCCTCGGTTAGGTAAAGCTCCCCCGTCTTCTCGCTGGGATTGATCTTAAAGAGCGCCTCAAGCAGATAGGGGGCGTAAAATACGTAAAGACCTCCGTTTACCTCCTTTATGTTCCTCTCTTGAGGAGTAGCGTCCTTTTCTTCTACGATCCTCAGAATTCTATCCGTCCCTTCTTCCTTTACTATTCTCCCGTAGCCCGTGGGGTCCTGAAGCCAAGCGGTCAAGATGACTCCGCCGAGCTTTACCTTTTCGTATTCCTCTACAAGGTGTATGAACCTTTGCATATTCTTTATAGTCTCCGCACTTACAAGGGGAGAGTCACCGTTCACTATGAGGATGTAATCTTCATAGGTTCTCCAAAAGTCCACCGACGCCAAAACCGCGTCCGCAGTTCCGCCCTTAGGGTTCTCTTGGTAGAAATACTTTACCGAGTCTCCTACCGCCTCTTTTACCTCTTCCGCCTTGTGACCGACGACCAAGGCTATGTCTTGTAGTCCTGCTTTTTTTAAGGTATTGAGGATATACCAAACCATAGGCTTACCTAAGATCTCGTGCAAGACCTTCGGTTTCTCACTTTTAAAGCGCGTTCCGAGACCGGCCGCCAAGACTACAGCTTTCATCTATCACCCCCTTGCGTCTCTTGCCACCCCCCTTTTGGAGGTTTGGATGAAGTCTATAAGCATCTTTATATCTTCATTGTCGGGAAACTCCTCCTCAAGCTTTGCTATAGCCTCCCTTTTGAGCAGGTTGCTTCTAAAGAGGAGTTTGTAGGCTCTTTTGATTGCAGATATCCTCTCCTTTGAAAAACCTCTCCTCTCAAGCCCCACCGAGTTGACTCCGTAGAGGTGGGCATGCTGTCCCGAAGCCCTCGTGAAGGGGGGAATATCCAAAGATACCCCGGTGAGACCTCCCACCATGGCGTAAGCTCCCACCCTCGCCCACTGGTGAACCGCAGAGAGACCGCCTATAAAAGCGTAGTCTCCTACCTCTGCGTGTCCTCCGAGGGTAGCGCAGTTAGCCATTATTACACCCTTTCCTACTACGCAGTCATGGGCTACATGGGAGTAAGCCATCAGCATACATTCGTCCCCTATAACCGTTTTCCCCTTATCAAACTCCGTTCCTCTGTGTATCGTCACGTATTCCCTTATTATCACCTTGTTTCCTATGATTACCTCACAACCCTCTCCTTTGTATTTAAGATGCTGGGGATCCTCTCCTATTATAGCCCCGTCGTAAATGGTGCAATCCTCCCCCACGGTCACCTTTCCCTTTATGGTTATCCTGTTGCCTATCTTTGTTCCCCTTCCTATCCTTACCTTTCCCGAAATCACGCAGTAGGCGCCTATTTGGACACCTTCTTCAAGCTCAACCTCTCCTTCCAAAAGGCTTGTTGGATGGATCACCATAGCATCCTCCTGAGGGTATCTAAGGCTATCTGGCAAGAGGCAAGGCGGTTCAGATTTCTGCCAAAGCCAAAGACGTATTCGCTAACTTCAGTTTTGTCTTTTAGATAAACCCCTATATATGTAAGCCCCTCCGGTTTGTTTGTGGAACCTCCCGGACCTGCTATTCCTGTTATTGCTATACCTGCATCGGTTCCAAATCTATCCTTTAGACCCTCAAGCATCTCGTGACAGGTCTGGGGTGATACCGCGCCGAACTTACGCAGGGTTTCCTCCTTCACGCCTAAGAGCTTTTGCTTTAGCTCGTTAGAGTAGACTATCACACCTCCCATGAAGTAGGCGGAACTTCCGGGCACGTTCACCACCTTTGCCCCCAAAAGACCGCCCGTGCAACTTTCTGCAACACTTAAGATGTAACCCTTATCTTTCAGAAGCCTACCCACCACTTCCTCTAAGCTTTCCCTCTCCGAGTAAACCCTATCTCCGAGAATCTCTTTAGCCTTTTCCTTTTCGGCTCGTGAAGGGAACATAAGATCAACGCATGCCCCTTCTGCCTTCATCTCAAAAGTGATACCTGCAAGGAGGCTTTTTAGCTTTTCCCTTTCCAAAGAAACGACCCTCAAAATACTTCCTTTCCTTACCTCTTCCCAAAGACAAACACGGCAGGTCATCTTTGAAATCTTTATTCTAACCAAGTTACTGTCTGCAAATGGGAGTAGCTAACGGTTAACCTTTGATCTGTAAATAGACAATTTGAAGATGTCACCATAATAGCAGGCTCCTTTTTTATTTTTAGGGTTCCTTCCGAGTGGAAGGGTAGAATAGAAACATAAAAGCCTTAGAACTTGTAAGAGATAATACTTGATAAAGTCTACCACTGGCACAGAGTTCCTTCAAGTGTCAAAGCAAAAGCAGTCCTGCTTTACTTCAGAGGCATGTCCCTAAGAGATGTTCAGAAATACCTCTCAGACGAAGGCTACAGGGTGAGTATAGAAGCTAGCAGGGAATGGTTCCACTCAGTGGGCAAGATGCTTAGAACTTTGTACACTTATGCGCTACGGGTGTATGTGGATGAAACGGAGATAAAGAAGGGAAGGAAG
>WFYK01000202.1 GCA_015490105.1 Aquificaceae bacterium
GGGAGTCCGAACCCAAGAGAGTCTTGCCCGGTTTTGCAAACCTCTCTACGTGAACCTGATGACATATACCGTTTCCGGGCTTAGAGAGCCAAATCCCAAAGCGCTTTGCAACACTCATAAGATACTTGTGATCGTCTGGGTTCCTAAAGTCCGTCTGGAGCATGTTGTGATCTATGTAGCTGACCGAAAGCTCCGTCTTTACCCTGTCTATTCCCATCGCCTCCAGCTCAAGGTAAGCCATAGTTCCAGTTGCATCTTGGGTAAGGGTCTGGTCTATCTTTATGGCTATCTCCTCTCCGGGCTCCATCCTGCCCGCCACAAGGTGGTCTTTGATTATCTTCCACGCTACCGTTCCCTTTGCCATCTTTTACCTCCGAAACCTTGGTTTAGGTATTATAATTTGTCCAAAAATCGCATAGGGGGGGTGGTAAGATGAAAAAGGAAATTCTAAGTATTCTGACCTTTTCCGCCCTCTCCTGCGGTGTAGCCTTTTCTCAAGAAAGTTACCTTTTTAACCCTCCTCCTATAGGTATTCCTGACTTCCAAAAGAAGACCTCTCATAAGCTTAACTTCCAGTATATAAGGATCTCTCAAGACGGGACAGATGCCAACGGAGGAGGTATATCTTGGGTCGGAAGGAGGGTTTTCGGAACCAAGGTAGCAGTAGATCTCGGACTGGGACTAAACGGAATAGTGGTAGATTCTGACACATCAAAATCTGCAACTGCTACGGGAACGGTGAGCTTAGTTTTAGAACTTGAGCTTGCAAGAGCTGGTAATGTAAACTTCGTAGCTTTTGGCGGTGGAAACCTCATGGTCTCAAGAACGGAAATAGATACCGACCAGCAAGGAAATTTGTTTACAACCCCTTCCGCTTATCAGTCTAACCTTTACGGCGGACTTGTTGGTTTGGCAAGCACCATAGGTTTGGGAGGTTTCAAACTAATTCCCTTCGTCTATTATTCCCAAATGCAAGGGGAGATGACTACGGAATACGACGATGGGAGCGAGACTACCACGGATCTGGATGATATAAGTTTTACCTCCTACGGGATCGAACTTCTATTTCCTTTTGGTCTGTCTTTAAGCTCCGTTTTGAGTCAGGCTGATCAGGCAAGTGGTCAAAGTTCAGACACCCTCATGCTTCAGCTATCTTTTAACTTCTGATCTATCTTAATTATGAGTAGTGGACACAAGATACAAAGAAGCTTGGATACTTGTAGCCTTTTTGATAATCTTGGGGGCGATCATCGTCCCCGTTCCCGCTTTTCTTTTAGATATTCTCCTTGCAACGAGTATAACCTTCTCTTTAGCGGTATTAGTCCTCACCTTCTTCGTTAAGACACCTTTAGAGCTCAGTTCTTTCCCTACCATACTACTGATAGGGACACTTTTGAGACTTTCTCTAAACATCGCAGCGGCAAGGAGAATTCTCCTTTACGGGCACGAGGGTCCATCCGCAGCAGGCCACATAATAGAGGGATTCGGAAGGTTCGTTGTGGGCGGTGATGTGGTGGTAGGTCTTATCGTCTTCCTAATATTCATAGTGATCAACTTCATAGTTATTACCCGCGGAGCGGAAAGGATCTCGGAGGTAGCTGCGAGGTTTACCTTGGACGCTATGCCCGGAAAACAGATGAGTATAGACGCGGACCTAAACGCAGGAATAATAACGGAAGAAGAGGCCAAAAGAAGGAGAGAGCAACTGGAAAGGGAAGCTGCTTTCTACGGTGCCATGGACGGTGCAAGTAAGTTCATAAGGGGAGACGCCATCGCTGCACTTCTCATACTCTTTTTGAGCCTCGTGGGTGGTCTGATCGTGGGAATCGTTTTTAAGGGTATGCCCTTTATGGAAGCACTAAACACCTACACCCTTCTAACCGTAGGGGAGGGTTTGGCATCTCAAATACCTGCTCTTTTACTCTCTACCGCCGCAGGTCTAATTACAACCAAAAGTTCCTCTACAGAAGAAGTAGGAAGTGCCATAGCGGAAGAATTCTCAAAGGAACCTAAAGCCTTGCTCTTTTCCTCAGCTCTCTTGGTCTTCATAGGTTTGATACCCGGCCTTCCAAAGGTGCCCTTTTTCTTTATGGCGGGGCTTTTGGGAGGACTTTACTACCTTATGACAAAAAGCATAAGGGAGCGCCAGATAAAAGAGTTAGAGCGCTTGGCGGTAGAACAAAAGAAGGAAGAAGAGAAGAAGAAAGAACAAGAAGAGGAAGAGATAATACCTCAACCCGACCCTATAACTATGGAAGTGGGATACGGTCTTATACCTTACGTAGACGAAGCACAGGGCGGAGACATTCCTCAGAGGATAAGAACAATGAGGAAGCAAATAGCCCAAGAATACGGGGTCATAGTTCCTTTAGTTCACATAAGGGATAACCTAAAGCTCCAACCCAACCAATATAGGATCCTCATTAAAGGAATAGAGGTAGACAGCTACGAGATAATGCCCGGATATCTGCTTGCGGTGGATCTCGGAACCGCACGAGGAAAGATAGAAGGAATAGAAACGAAAGAACCTGCCTTTAAGATGAAGGCTTACTGGATTTCTGAAGATAAAAAGGATGAGGCGCAAAGGAAAGGCTACATGGTTGTGGACATAAGCACCGCCATAATAACGCACCTTTCCGAAGTTGTGAAGAGAAACCTCCATGAACTCCTGGGTAGAAACGAGGTCATAGAGCTTGTGGACAGGCTTTCTAAGAAGTATCCGAAGGTGGTTCAAGACATAGTTCCCGAGCAGGTCCCTATATCCGTTCTTCACAGGGTTCTCCAAAATCTGCTAAAAGAGGGAATACCTATCAACGACCTTCTCACCATTTTGGAAACCCTCGCGGATTACATAGAGCAAACGAAAGACCCCGAGATACTGACAGAATACGTGAGACAAAACCTCTCCAAACGTATCACGCGAATGTATCTGACCAACGGTGTTCTATACGCTATAGCCCTCGCCCCGAGGGTAGAGGCCAAGCTTATGCAGTTTATAAACGAGGAAAGGGAAGATGAATTTCTCGACCTTGTAGTGAACAAGATCCTTCCAAAGATTTCAAAAGAGGTGGAAAAGTTTGTCCAATTCCAAGCCCAGCCGGTCCTTTTGGTTTCCGCTAACCTAAGAAGATACATAAGAAAAGCTTTAGAGCCTTATCTGCCTCAGCTTACTGTCCTGTCCTATAATGAACTTGAAAAGCAGGTCAATATGAAGATATTAGGTTTAGTGGATGAAGACTGAAAAGATAATAGTCAGCTCCCTCCAAGAGGCAGTAGAGGAGTTAAGAAAAACTTACGGAGATAAAGCGGTAGTTCTTTCTTCAAGGGTTATAAAAAGAAAAAAGTGGTGGTTTCTACCCTTTATAAACACAACCCTCCTTGAGGTCACCGTTGGTATACCCGAAGACGAGGAAGAAAAGGAAAGTTTCAAGGAAGAGCTCGAAGAAAAGGAAAAACTCTACAGAGAGATAGAAAATTTGAAACGCCAACTCCAAGAAGTTCTAAAAGATCCCAAAGCCCAAAACCAACCCGTAAAGGAAGAGGAGATCCTGAGCGAACTGGAAGATGCCTTTTCCATTAGGGCCCAAAAGGTAATAAGCAGAATGATCCACAAAGGGGTTAGAAAGGAGATAGCGAGGAAGATAGTAGAAGATGCCTGCGGATACGATATAGAACTAAGAAAACTTGACTTCAAAGAAGACGCTTTTGAGTCCCTCGTAGAAAGTTTAAAAAGGCACACAAAAGTGGAAGGAGAAGCCATATTCGATAACCCTCCCGACGTTATGGTTTTAGTCGGCCCTACCGGGGTCGGTAAAACTACAACGATAGCCAAACTCGCTTATCTCTTCAAGAGAAAAGGTAAAAGGGTCGGCGTTATAACCCTAGACAGCTACAGAGTGGGCGCTGTAGAACAGCTTAAAGCTTTTGTTAAGATCATGGAGCTACCCTTCAAAGTGGCGGATTCTTCCCAAGAACTTCAAGAGAGCATAAGGGACCTCCAAGACAGGGATGTAATTTTAGTAGACACCGCTGGAAGGAGCCAGCACGACAAAATAAGACTGAATGAACTCAGGGCTATTCTCGAAGGGGTAGATCCCAAGGTTTACCTAACCCTAAGTGCCAACATGGCAGAATTCGTGATGTATGAGTCGGTAGTTCAGTTCGGGATGTTCCCTATAAAAGGTCTTATATTCTCGAAGCTCGATGAAACTTCCTATCCGGGTAACGTGATCAACGTAGCTTACAGGACGAAGCTCCCGATCCTCTGCTTTACCACGGGTCAGACCGTTCCGGACGATATAGTTATGGCAAGTTATGAGTTTCTTGCCAAGTTAATATTAGAGGAGGGACATGAGCCCTGACCAGCAGGTAATTCATCTTAAGCACAAGGAAGGATCAGACGTCAGCACAAAATATTTGGCCATAGCGAGCGGAAAGGGGGGAGTAGGTAAAACGTTGCTCTCGTTAAGTGTAGGGAAAGCTCTTGCGGACTCAGGGAAAAAGGTCCTTATAATAGACGCGGATTTTGGTCTAAGTAACGTTCACCTTATGCTCGGAATAAATCCTCCCAAGAACCTTGCGGACTTTCTCTTCGGAAAGGCTACCTTTCAGGACATAGTAGTGTCTGTCACAGATCGCTTTTCTTTCATATCCAGCGGAAGCGGTATCCAAGAACTCGCCCGTCTTCCTAAAGATCAGGTAATGAATCTGGTTCGTAGGCTTCAAGAACTTGCGGAAGACAACTACGACTTTGTAGTTTTCGATACCCCGCCGGGCATACACGATGACACCCTATCTGTAGTCTCCGCGGTTGATGTTCCCATAATACTCACCACACCGGAACCTACCGCAGTTGCGGACGCTTACGCTCTCATCAAAATAGTCAGCAGGGAAACTCAAGGAAAAGACTTCTTCCTTGTAGTAAACAAGGTGGAAAGCGAAAAGGAAGGAACAAAAGTCTACGAAAGCATCAAGCTCCTCGCGGATAGGTATACAAAAGCCAACGTAATATACGCGGGGGCTATAAAGTTTAGGAAAGGCATCTTAAGAAGGATCATTGAGCAGAGCCCCTTCGACGGGGCCTTTATGGACGACGTGTATAATATTCTCTCCAAGCTGGATCTTGAGATCCCGCGAAGGAAAAGAAGTTTTTGGGAGGCCGTAGTATCAAGGATACTGGGAAGAAAATGAAAGGAGCTTACGCTCCCAAGGATGCTGAAAGAGAAGCTCTCGTGGTAAAGTATCTTCCCCTTGTTAAAAACATCGCCTTTTCCATAAAAAAGCACCTTCCCCCCAACGTGGACGTTAGAGACTTAATAGGACATGGGATCATAGGTCTGATGAAAGCCTTAGACAATCTGGATGCTCAAAAGAACCCTGAAAGCTACCTAAAGATAAGGATAAGGGGAGCTATCTACGACTACCTTAGAAGTTTGGACTTTGGAAGTAGGAAGGTTCGCGAAAAGGAAAAGAAGATAAAGGAAGCACTGCGGGTTTTATCTTCAAAGCTCGGAAGAGAGCCTACCGACGAAGAAATAGCCCAATACCTCGGTGAAAAGGTAGAGAACCTCCACAGCGATCTTAATAAGATCTCCGTTTCCTACCTGCTGAGTTTGGAGGACCTGTTTTCGGAAGAAAGGAGGGGTTATGAGGAAACCATAAGGGCGAAGCAGGTCGACGTGGAAGAGGAGATTATAAAAAAGGATCTCCTCGAAAGGGTAAGGGAAGCAGTAGAAAAGCTAAGCGACAGGGAAAAGCTCGTTATCCAGCTCATATTCTACGAAGAACTACCTTTAAAGGAGGTAGCCAAAATTTTAAACTGTTCCGTTTCAAGGGTATCTCAAATAAAAGGGGAAGCGATAGAAAAACTCAGAAAGATGTTGAAGGAATATTAGAATTTAAATAGGCAATGAGGTTCAGGATATTCGTTTCGGGCATAGTTCAGGGTGTGGGTTACAGATACTTTACTCAAAGAACTGCGGAGAGCTACGGTCTGAAAGGGTGGGTGAGAAACCTTCCCGACGGCAGGGTGGAGATCCTTGTTGAGGGAGATGAAGAACTACTCTGCTACTTTGTCAAAGACCTCTGGAACGGTCCTCCCAGAGCGAGAGTAGACAAGATAGAGATCATCAAGGAGGCTTCCGATGAACCTCTTGATGGTTTTGATATTAGGTATTAGCTTTCTGCTGGGGGAGGCCTCCGCTAAAACCTGTAGAACCTATCACAAAGTGAAAGCGGGAGAAAGCCTTTGGACTATAAGCAAAAAATACCGCGTCAGCATAAGGGACTTAAAGCGGGCAAATCCTTCGGTAAAGAGGCAAAAGTTCCTTAGGGTGGGTCAGAGGCTTTGCATACCCAAAAAGAAAAAACTCAAAACCAAACCCAAAAGGACAAAGGGTTATGTAATCTACAGAGTAAGAAAGGGCGATACTTTAGAGAAAATAGCAAAGCGTTTTGGTGTAAGTGTAAGGGAAATAAAGCGGGCAAACGGGTTAAGGGGTGACATAATAAGGGTAGGACAGAAGCTAAAGATACCTAAGAAAGCCAAAAGGAGAACCTATAGGGCAAAGAAAGAGGTCGTTTACATTACCTACAGGGTAAGAAGAGGAGATAGCCTCAGGAAGATTGCAAAACGCTTCGGCGTTAGTTGGAAGGAAATAAAGCGCGTAAACAGATTAAAGAGCGATCTCATCAGGGTAGGGCAAAAGCTTAAAATCCCAGTTCCTAAAAAAAGCTTTATGAACCGCTACGCGGAAAGACCTAAGGTAAGGTTGTCCTTCCTACCTGTCAACGGCAAAATAAGGAGAAGCGGAAACGGACTTGAGATAATCGCACCTTGCGGTGAAAAAGTGAAAGCGGTAGCAAAAGGCAAGGTAATTTACAGCGGAGACGATCTGCCAAGCTATGGGAACATGATAATGATAGAACACAAAGGTTTTATCTCCGTTTACGCTTACAACATGCAAAACCTCGTAGAAAGGGGGGACTTGGTAGATAAGGGTGAAGTTATAGCTAAGGTAGGTATAAAACCTTCTTTGGGAAGGTGTGCCCTTTTGTTTGAAATGAGATACCCTGACGGGTCAGTTATAAATCCTTTGAGCTTTTTAAAGAAGTAGAGCTTAGCTTGAGCACCCCCTTGCCTAAAAAGATCTCCGCTACCCAAACCGCGGTTTTTAGGTGATCGGTCAGCAAGGGGAACGTATATTGACCTCCTGCTAAGGCAACCCAAGGGACTAAGTGATCCGCCATATGTCTGTCTACACAAGAACCGCTTCTCCAATCCTCCAGAATTTTCAACGCTGCCTCCGCACCCACTTCCTCCGCAGGTTTACCTTTTTCTCCGAGAGCATCCGCGCCGACGAAGGTTCTACCCTCACCGTCTTCTACCCAAAGGGTAATACTGGTCCCTATAGAAGGGGATCTGACATACTGCCTGTAGGAGGATACCTCCACGTTGAGTTCTTTAAGAA